>NZ_JAZEZK010000029.1:0-54848 GCF_037028485.1 Acinetobacter sp. 102 | reverse complement strand
ACTATATAAATCAAAAAAGTGGAGATGTGTATATTTACCTAGAGTTCTGTGCCGAAAATGAGTTGGGTAATGCACAAGAATTCAAAGGGAAGTGTATATTTTCTATAGATGGACAGACTCAAGTAAATATTTTTGAATAGTTGATACTAATTTATTCGCTCTAAATGAAAAGGGCTAAACCTCTAAAAATGAGGGGGAATTTATGTAGCTATACTTTGAATAGGCAATACTACATATTACTTTTTTCACTTTCTTCTTATTTTTATCTAACTTTAGTGAAAAACTGATACAACTCAAATTGAAGTAAAAGTGCCGTTAAACTCAAAAATATTGATAAATCGACTGTAAATTGAGCTCTTGTTGCTATTAATCAATATTAAACTTGCATAATTAAGTTAAAGCGCCTATAAAGCTAACTCGTCGGTGCGGGATGGAGCAGTCTGGTAGCTCGTCGGGCTCATAACCCGAAGGTCGTTGGTTCAAATCCAGCTCCCGCTACCAACCGACTTAATTAATTTTGCTCTGTGATGTATTTATAGTTGCTATTCTGGAAAGAACAAATAGCAATTGAATTAGCTTACATAATCCTAAATAAAGCTAAAAATTATTAGATTCTAGAAATGCAGTTATCTTCTTCTCATCTGTCTAGCGTTATAGTAAATCGAATCAATCACATGAGCTCAGAAATGAGTGATTTTGTGTTAAAAATTATTAATGAATGGCGTATGGCCAAAGCCAGTAATGGCAATGAAATTTGTGTGCAAATTATCCCACTTAAACGTCAACAGAATACGTTGTTAGGTTTTAAATGGGTTGAAGTTGGAAAGAGAGTACTTCTAGAGTCTGGTCAAGAGATTGATTTTAATTTAGATGGAAAAAGTTTCTACACTGATGTTAACCAGCTTTATCGTTTGACATAGATAATTCACACAATGGTAGTATCTTTTTTAGTAAAGATAGATTGGATCAAAATTTAAGGTTTTGATCCATAAATAAACAAAGTTTAAAAGGTTTAAAAGTATGTCTGATAAAGCTACTGGTACTGTTAAGTGGTTCAACGAAACTAAAGGTTTTGGTTTTATTCAAGCTGATTCTGGCGAAGATTTATTTGCTCATTTCAGCGAAATTCAAAGCAATGGCTTCAAGGTTTTGAATGAAGGCCAACGTGTTTCTTATGTTCCTGGACAAGGTAAAAAAGGACCACAAGCAACACTTATCACTGTAATCTAATTAGTTAGAGCAGTGAAAAAGCCCATCGATAGATGGGCTTTTTTATGTTTATTTATTGCACTAGCTTAATTAAATACTATTATAAATTCTAATCTGTTCCTCGATTCTTATGACGAAGTCAAGTTGCTATCAAACTTAATATAAGATCAAGAATGGCCCATTCAATTGAATATCTACAAAAATGTTTATAGTGGTTCTTTTCTTTGAGTAGAATTCATTTCATGTCGGATTGCACTAATATTCTCGTAAATCACTTTACGCAATCTATTTATAGCGCCTAAGGGTCTATGCTCAGGCAGTGAATGCCACGGGGTAAATGAAAGATTCTCACAAAATTCATTCTGAGCAGGCGTATCAAAATTTTGTTGTGGTATATGGATCGTTGCAACTTGATAAAATGGAGCTTGAGCTTCTTTCCATTCAGTCATCGAATCTTCTACGAGCATTTTATTTGATGTTCTCGGTTGGATCAGAAATTCCATACATGCATCACCTTTTTGTAAGCTATTTCGAAGCGCTTCTCTTAAGAAGTCATGATTAGGGTGATCTGGCACTAGTGTTATATTTTGAGAACAAGGCCTTGCTGAATATTTAACTGCCTGACGGTCAGCGCCTAATCCTAATTGATAGGGCACCATTGACCAGTATCGGGCTTGTATTGGATTGGAAATGATTGAGTTTCTCGCTTTAAGCGCATTCATAGTGCCCTGCAAACCTAGGACAAAAGGAATCTGCAATTTTTTGAGCGTACTTTCACTATTTATATTCCGTATAATGGATAAATAGCGATCAGGTTGATTTACAAAAAATACAGGATGATTAATCATAATAAAATCTTGAGTCATTGCTTGATTATCATTCTCCATAATCTTTTTTCCAGTAACGCCTAGAATTTTGATTGCCATGCCGCGCGCATCTTTTTTATTGTCGGCTTGGGTGGCATCTCCTGAAGCATTGGAGAAACGAATCCATGCTGAATATGTTTTATCAGCAATAAAAATGCCTTTCGCTAGGTTTGATGGTAACGATTTTGAGACATGGAATTCTGCCCGAACACAGCCATGTGCTTTAGGATGTGCATCACGTAGCACATGGCCTGCTGCGTACTGTTTACGGATATTTTGTCCAATTTCCTCAGAAATTTGTGCAGCCAAAATACTCTCGTTCGGTTGTAACTTTTCACCTAATTCCGTATCAATGGTTGGATAGGGGATTTTATGTGTATTAGCCACAATGCTTGATTTTTGATGCTGATAAGCGCAACCACTTATACTGATCAGTAGAGGAGTGATTGTGAAAAATAAACCGAAGCGTACTAAAGGCATCAGACCTAACATATATTTGCTCCATAACATAAATCAGTTTAGCAACTTAAAAGATCGTGAGTAGAAGAAATACGCTGATCTAATTGATTTTTATACTTGTGTTCATCATTTGGTCTAGCTTAGCCAGTGGTCATTTGATGTGCTTTCCAAAATGGACTGTTCAACCATCTTTGTTCTTGCTTATATAATGAATATCTTCGATTTTCATAGATTCTAATAATATTATGAGTTTCAGCTAAATAATGTTGATGAGCATCCTTATTTTGATCATATTGTACAATCGTTTCTGCTGCTTTCATTGCGGTATAAATTGCATTAAACAAACCTTGCCCTGCGATAGGATCAAATGCCAATAAAGCATCACCGCAAGCAATCCAGCCTTCCCCTAAACCCTGCTTTAACCAAACACTACGTACATCATGACAACAGATATTTTTTCCAAATTCTAATTTACCAAAAAGCTCAGGTATGATCGCATTGGTTTTAATTATTTCATCCCAGTGTATAGGATAGTTGTGAAGTGCTGCTGCGGTTTTGGGGATTGTGTGATAGCCAAGAACCCATTTTTGTTCTGAAATTTTCCCTGCATATAACCATCCATTTTTATGTGATGAAATGATGGTTTTACTGAGTGAAATACTTTTCTCTGGTTTAAATGTTCGATACAGCGCAACCAATGGTACACCACGATGGCGCTGAATACCGAGTAGACGGATGATTTTTGCGCTGCGGCCTGTTGCATCAACAATCCATTTTGTTGCAATGGATTTGCCACATTCCAATTGAATGTTCCAAATATTACGATCTTTTTTTAAATCCAAAATGTTTGCACTAAATTTTACTATTCCCTCAACATGAGCATGCTGCGCTAAAAGCATATCGAATTTCTGCCGATCAATCCGAAGTCCAAACCCATAGGGATCATGTAAGGCATCAGAAATGATGGGGGACTCGCTTCCCCAAAAAGACATATTTCCACCGACACGAGGTGAATAGTAGCCATTGGCATGCTGCTCTGTTTGTAAATGCTTAATGATTGATTGAAGGCCGAGTTTGGTTAATAAACGAATTGCTGATCCGGGGAGTGTTTCACCAAATTTATGTACCTTATGGCTTGGGTTATCAATGGTGCACACCGATAACCCAGCCAAAGCAAGTTGTCTTGCCGCTATAAGTCCAGCAGGCCCATGACCTGCGATACAAACATCTACCTTTAAGTTATTCATTTAGCGTTTTTGTACACGGACAGAGCGGAATGCCAATAACTGTTCATGACTTGCCCAGCCTGCTTTTTCTAAGTCAGTAAGTGGTTCAACCTTACTTTCTAACAAGTTGGTTGCATGTTCGGCAGCCGTTTTTAATTGACCAGCAATCAGTGTTTCAACATAGATATATTCAGGAATATCTGGATCGTCCTTTACACCTGCACGGACTTCAACAATACCAAGTTCATTAAATTGAGCAATCATACGCTTCATCACTTCGGCAGTATCTGCATTTTGGATTGCGCGTAGCCAACTGTGGCGTTGATTAAAGGCGGCGATACGTTCTTCTCTCGATAGGTCGGGATTTATAACTTTTTGATAGTCTTGTTCCGTGAGAACGTGGTTTGGAACACGGGCTGCCCAAAATGTTGGAAGATAGGGATCGAAATCTGGATCGTATCCAGAGCGGCAGAATGCAGTATCTCCTTGCCATGGGACTGCCATCCAGCGGGTAATACTGCCTGCGACTTGAGCATATAAGGGGCCATCAACTTGCTGAACTTTGATGGGGGTCATTGTTGAGCCATAGTCTGGTTCGGGATTTGTAGCTGCACGTAATCTGATTCTGAATGGTGAACTATACATACTGGCATGACGCATCGGCCATGTCATTTCACAACCGGGATGAAAGGTATCTGCCAGACAATAATGCAAGGCTGCCTGATCTAATGTATGAGGTTGATCTTGTAATGGAACTTGATCTAAAGATGAAGGAGGTTTAATTTCTTCATTAGACCAGTCATCGATAAAATTTCCGTCCACCCAGTTTCGGAGTAGACCTTCTTGTAAACCCGTCATAGTGAGCATATTGCCGGGCCCATTTTCTGGAAAGCTTCCAAACGCATCACCATAAATCCAAGGCCAAATATGTGGCCATTGTACTGGCTCAGCTACGCTAGGTTTGGATGGTCTGAAACTATGCAAGATGGCACGGCGTAATTCACTATATGGATCAGCCAAATTTTTATTCTTTGATTGGAATGAAAGTTTAGCCAGCAGTGCAGGGTTATTAAAATCCATTGGACAGCCTTTGCCAAAGTAGGCTGCAAAACCTTTATTTACCCACTGTAAACCGCCTAGACGTTTCAGGAGTGGCCAAATGTCCTTAGTAAAGGATGGCTTTTCAGGCATCACCATCCAACCTGCATTGACGTAGACATCGCACATAAGGTCGTACATGGTTCGCCAGCTCACAACATCTGGTGCGTAGTTGGGTGGAGCAACAACAACCCACGCAGATTCAACGGGTATCTCGATTCCATTTATGGAAACTGTTGCAGTGACTGGGCCATCGGATGTGTCATCATACCAATCATCAGCATTATTAAAGCTTGGCGGATGGTCTGGATCATAAACAGGTGCATGAGTTGGAGATGCTGATTTACCATGCCCACCTAAAAATAATAAATGTCCATTTTCATCTGTTTGAATTTCACCTAAAGGCACAGTCACAGCCTGTTCCGCTGCTGCTTGGAAAGTTCCAGTATCAAAACGATGTTCAGCACCACCCGAAACATTACGACCAAAAATACTACGTGGGCCTGGATCAATGGCTAATTTATGTCGATTGGCTGGTTTGACTTTGGGATTACGTAGCGTGAACGCATTATCAGGAGCATTGACGGCTTCTGGTATGTCCAGTGCATACTGAAATTGATACCATTCAGCTTTACGGTTGGCAACATGGACAGTCCAGACAATATCTGCATTGTCTGGATTCAGCTCACGGACTACGTCGCCAGCAGCATTGTAGCCATAGATACGGAATCGAGCTGCTTGCCTTTTGATTGCACCAGTCTTATCTCGATAGCTATTGGGCTGCTGGGTTGGGTCTGTTGGAGCATCAACAAGCTCTGGTCCAATAAAAAACTCATTTTCACTGTCACCTACGCGAGCGACCCCAATTGCAGGATGGATTGCTGCACGAACAATCTTGGTATCGATACACGCTGCTGGGGAAATAACAGGACGAGGAGTATCAGGTTCACCTAGAGGTACACCATTTACATTACGGCGTAACTCAGCCGAAGCTGAGTAAACAACACGTCTAGCATCTGCGATAGAACCGACAGGAGCATGTTCAGCAGTGACACGCCAAATATTCATTGCTAAGTTTTCACCATATTCGGCTTGCCCGCGAGCTGAAATATCTTGAATGGGTATGATGATGTCGGCAACGTGAATAGGTGGGCTTAAATCTTCTGGCCAGACGACAGTTGCTTCGTCTAATGGCATACGTTCAGGATCTGTTCTGAGTTGGATCATGAAGCGGAATCGTGCTTCAGAGACTTTTAATCTCGAGATTAAGTCGTTGGCTAAATAAGAAGGGTCATTAGGCGAATGGTTCGGTGGGTCAAGATAAAAAACAGGTTCTAGTTTATATTTTACATACTCATTTGGACCAAATTGAAAGGGTAAACCACTCCAGTAAGCGGAAGCTAAAACACTGGCTACGGGTTTTGCCATTGCATCCAGTAATTCTGAGGTTTTTGGATGAGCTTTTAGATAAGGATCATAATCACCATCGACCACACCAGCTTTGGTAAATTCACACATATCTTTTGCAGTGTCGACAAAAAAAGCATCAAAATTCTGCATCAAGAAATCAAAGGTACTCGCATCAGGGTTACCGAGTATTTTTTTTCCCTCAACATCAAATAGTTTGATCCCGATACCAAGGGTAGATTTGAAGTCCGTATTTGTTGGTGTGGTGTCAGATGAGAAGCGAACCCAGGTCGGGTAACTTTTGCCTAAATTTGAAAATAATCCGACACGGAACTTCTCGGGTAAATCATCACGGATAATGAATTCAGCAGCAGCTACCCCGTGTGGTTTAAGAAATACTGGTCGCATGGCAGGGCATTGACCTTTGCGAATTCTCCCAGCTTGTACCATGTCCACAAACATGGCTTTCAAAGATTCAATCGGGTCTTTTGTACAATCAACACATGGCGTATTGCTGGGCGAATCTGATTTTAAGTGATCCATTTTTTGTCCTTATTATTTTAAAGTGTTTTTATTTTCATCGTTTATGAAATTATAGAAAATATTGTGGGTGGTCAATATGTATGCAATGGAATAAATAAAATAATTCCATATTCTGTTTTAATTAAATTGTTTTTTAAGTTTTTTTATTAAGAATATTTTATTGAAAATAAACAGTGGGTAGTTTTTTTGAATTAATTTTTTAATAAAATCTAAATAAAGCCGAGTATTTGTTAAGTGTTTTTATGATTGGAACAATGTGAACTAATAATTTAAATGTTAATTAGTTCACATATTGATGTATATTTTAGTAACTAGTAGTAACTAGTAGTAACTTGCGATAATAACAGCATTCTTTTTATCTGGTAGCTGTTCGAAGCTAATGTCGGTGGTTGTATTTTTTTGTGTATGAGTGCTTAAGTCACTGAGAGAAATTGATTGAGAATCAATCTTATCTCTGATTTGATTCAACTGCTGACAATCACTAGTGTTATGCTGCTGAGAGCAAGTATCTTCTACTATACTTCCATTCATTTGGATTGTGCTTGCAGAATAACCCACCGAAGCAAATGCCATTAATGATAAAAGTAGGGCAGATTTATAGATATTGTTATACATGTTTATTGCCTTTTATATGATGTATTAAGTATTAATTAACATAAGTATTATTATTAAGGCAATATTAAAATTAAATATTGATTAAATAGTTATTTAAAGTGTGATGTATTTAAAATTTTGCTTTTAAATTGATAATTAATATGTTTATTTGAGTTTGTTAATTGTGTCACATATTTTTGTTTTAATGCGAATTTAAAAACCTGACCTGTCTGGTGTACATTATATGGTCGCTGTAACATATTTTTAAAATTCAAATATGGAACTTAGGTATATCATTACTCTTGAGAAATTATGTTATTACTGTTTTTGTAAGACAAAAAAGCCTAATCGTCGATTAGGCTTTTTGACTCTAACTGGGTTAAATCACATTGCCACAGATGTCTGTTGTACCTTGAGGGTAGCTGAATTGTAGAGCGTTGCGGTCAGTGATCAGCTCAGATGATAGCTCTTGCCCATCTAAATGATTGGAATATATAGAAACTCCGCTATTAATGTTAAAACTAAGATTTTCAAGTGCTGCAGGTAGGGTAGATTGATAGCCTTGATCAGCACCATTGAAGATAAATCCAACCTGTTTTGTTAGCTGGTTGATATAGATACCTAAACGTTGATAATTATCTGTATTACTGGTCACTTTTGTATTCTTGTAATGACCAACTGTCGTAGGTCCAGTACCATCACTAAGTTGATATCTTAATGAATAGAATAATGCAGCTGGATTTTCTCCAAAGTCTGGATCATGAGTTCCAGACTGAAAGCCAAAATCTGAGTGAATTGCATATCCATTATCAGTCATGCCTCTAATCCAGAATGAAGATGTATATGAGGAATCGCCTGTAGGAGGTGGAGTTGGAATTTTTACCTGCATTTCAAATGCAATAATACCTGTCGTAGGTAGAGGAAAATCACCATTATTGTTTGTTGGTTCTAATGCAGCTTTACTGGTTGCGGTGTAGCTGGTGTGGGCTTCTTCTTCAATAGGAGTTGATTTCACTGTAAATCCAAATTTTTGACCATTGATTTCAGGAAATTGAGTGGCTGAAGTGTATCCTGGGTTTTGTAGGTTCCAAGCATCATAATCTTGCTGTGTTGCATCGAAGTTATATTGGCATGTTTGTGCTTGGCTAAAACTACGCAAGTTAAAGTTGCTGGATGTTGTTACTGTTGATTGAGCATTGGAATTATCTTGTGAACTATTTTGATTTTCTCCACAGCCAACTAGGGCTAGGCTAAGTGCAAATATGCTCAGTTTTTTCATTGATTGTTCCTCTGGTGTGTTATTTACGGTTTTTATCAAAAATTAAGTGTGAGAAGTTTTGAAGTTATTAATTTTTAAATTAATAACTTAATTATATTTTTTAAGGTTTTTATAAAAAAAGACCTCTCGTTTGGGAAGAGGTCTTATAAAAAGTTTAATCGTATTGAATGGTTACGGTTGCCATCGCACGGACAGTACCCGCAGTAACATTGGTTGCTGTTTGATAATAACGGGCAGACAGCGGGATATTGTATTGTACAGTTTGGTTTGAGTTGACTGTACCAACATCCAACTTGTCACCTTTGCGGATCACTTGATTTTTATTTTGATATTTCCAAAGAAGTTGTACACCAACACCATTGGCTTTGGTTGAGTTTGGTGCTGTATTGGACATTACTTGGTTGTTGGTACCGTCTTGTGGAAAATCAAAATCTAAACTGATTTGGTTCTTTTCTTCATATCCCGTTGGGTTTTTCCCACCATTACATAAGATATTTAAGTCGAAGGCTTGCTCACCTTGGGTTGAACCAACACCACTAAAGCCTGTTTTCATCACAGTAGGAAGTTGAACCACTTTATTAATATTGCCCTGTAGTTCACAAGAGGAAGAGGCAATGGTAATGGCATTGCCATACACCGTACTTGTTAACCAAGGCGTAACTCCGTATCCGCTAGCATGGTAGGCACTATATCGACCAGGGACTAGAGCACCAGATCCAGTTTGGTTTGCTGTTTTAATAATTTCAACAACAAAATAACCATTTGCAAGTGTATATCTCGTATTTCTTTGTGTTGATGCTCGATATGGATAATATCCAGAGAAATTTGTCGCATTCTCAGCTTCACGATAAAGGCGAATCCCAATACCTTCAATATTAGTAGAATAGATGTTATTCCCTAAAGGACTCAGAGCATAACTTTGAGAAAGATTTGCTTCTAAAGTTCCTCCGTTTCTATCACACCAATAGGTTGAACCATTAGGAGTAATAGGGAAAGTAGCTTTACGCAAAATTTTACCAACCTCATCCGTTGGTCTCACAACGACACGACCCACAGCCATTGAGATATCGACTGTTTTAAATTCTTTACCCCTGTCTATTTCTGGAGTACAAGCAGCATTTGCTTCAGTATAGATACCGAGACCTGCGGTAAGCAAAACACTGTTTAAGAGTAATTTTTTCATTTGCATACTGCCTCAGTCATGATTATGCTTTGTTGGTCGCTAGAAATTTGTGCTGTAACATCATAACTGAAGTGGCACTGTTCATTGGCTTCTTCACCCCATTTTACATACAAATCACCTTTTGGCTCTTGCGTACGTAAATACACCATGCTGCCTTGTGCAACAATACCAACAGACTCATCTTTGGTGTTAAAGACTTGTGCAGCGAACGGTAAGCTTTCACCCGTTGCTGTTTTGGTGTTGATGTAGATGGCATAGCCTTTCTTAGTTGAGAAATCAACTTTAGCAATCGCGCCAGCAAAAGGCGCAATACGTTGGCTGGTTTCTTCTAATTCAACATTGGTCGACATTTCTTGTGGGTCAAGTGTGATGTCATTTAGACGGTATGGTGTTACATAAGGAATCACAGCATAACCAGATTTATTTACACTCAGACCGGTCGTATTATTAACTTTGGCGCCTGCCGCATCTGGGGCATAGACCAATACCATGGTTTGACCTTGTTCTGGGCCAAACAGGATGCCTTTATCATGTGCAACAATACTACCGCTCATACTAACCATTGCTTGTTGATATGAATCAGCGATACTATAAGAACCACCTACTGTCGCAAAGTTGGTACGATAGCGGCTGTTAACGTTAAAGCTCGGATTCTGTCTGTCTTGATGAGATACAGAAGCGCCGTAGTTAAAGCGATCACCGACCATACCGCTCATACCCACTGTGCGGTTGTTTTCAGATACGTTTGCGTTGACATTGACAGAGCTCTTTCTGAAATTCATTGGGAACGAAAGAGTCATCAAATATTCAGTATCACGGGTTTGATTATTTGAACCATATTCGATTTGACGATTGGTCGCAGAAAGGCCATAGGTTAAGCCATGGTAGTTATTGCTATAACCTACTTGGTATTGGCGACTGGTCTCATTACGGTTCCAGTAATCGTTCCATGAACCGACCATATAAATATTACCCCAACCCTCAGGTAAACCTTGGTTCAAGGTAATTTGGAATTCACTACGCTGTTTGCCCACAGCAAAAGTATTCACACCTTTATCTTCAAGATCACGAATAAGTAGGGCATCACGTAACTTATAATAGTTTTCTGTCGAATAACGATATGCTGCCAAAGTTAAGTTGGTATTGGTTGGTGAAATAAGTTTGCTATAACTTAGACGGAAACTTTGTCCAGATTGCGAACCTTGCTTATCAAAGTCAGTATTTGATTGGGTAACGTCAAAAGATACCGCACCAATAGGCGTTGCAACGGCAGCACCTAATAATAGGGCACTGTAGTCTTCAGCCAATTGAAAGCCAGTATAGCCCGTCAAATAGTTGTTAATACCACGTTGGTATTTACCCTGCGTGACCCAAGGTGTTAAATCAATATCACGGTCGCGGAATTCACCTGCAGTGACTGAGTAACGGCTTAATCCAGGACGTAGCATTTGCACGACAGATGCATAAGGAACGGCAAGCTTCTGAATTTCACCATTCGATTCAATAATCGAAACTTCAAGCTCACCACCAAACCCTGTAGGGTAGAGATCATTAATTTCAAAGCTACCCGGTGCAACCGTAGTTTGGTAAATCAATTGACCTTGTTGGCGAACTTCTACTTTCGCATTGGTTTTTGCATTACCACGAATACGGGGTGCATAGCCGAGCATACTATTTGGCAACATGCGATCATCGCTAGAAAAATCTAAACCGCGGTAACCGAATGAGTCAAATAACTCACCATTGGTAAAGCTATCGCCTAAGGTTAAAACGCCACGATATTGAGGAAAAGCACGCTGTAAATAGGTACTGGTAGACTCATAGTTTGATTTCTTTTTGTTATTTTGATCTAGCTCACTTTGAGCACCATCTTGCCATTGCCACTGACCGTTGTGGCGTAATTGCCAGCCAGCAATGTTTGCACCAGCAGTAATCGCCATAAAGGCATTGGTGGTTTCTTTATTGTCATTTAAGCGATTAAAGGTTTTGTAGGCACTACCGCTATAAGATAAAAATCCAGCATTAACTCCACGATCCCAAATACTTGGATCAACATAGCCTTGCGCATTTTTTTGTAATGCAATTTGTGGAATCGAAATATCGACACGCAGGCGTGAGGTATCGAAATCATAAAATGCATTTTCGATCCATTCTTCGATTTTGTAACAACCATTCGGCGCAGCAGATTCTGTACGGTTAACCAGAACTTCTTGTTTTACGCCGTATTCAAGCAATGAGCTTGAAGTGAAACAGGTAAAGGCATTTTGGTTTTGTTCTGCCGAACGAAACATCATTCTTCTTTTGCCGAACCAGTTACCATTGATATAAACATCAACGTTATATTCCCCAGGTAAAACGGGGTTCCCATATTTAAAACGAGAAATATCTACTTTTTGGGCGTCACCGATTAAAAAAACAGAGTCAAATTCTGCTTCCATTGGTGCAGCTTTTTCTGCTGTCTGTTCTACTGCATAAACAGCCATAGGCATCGTGATTGTGACTACCCCAGAAGTAAGGTAATAACAGATACGACGCTTCAAGAATTTAGCTGTTGCATTTTTCTTTGACATAATCGGTTCGCCTATTCAATGATAGGTACAAAATCATTTATTGATTGGAAATAAATTTGTTTGTTATTAAAGCTTGATCTGGTGTTCGATACGACCACCGTAATCATTGATGCTTACATAGCTCAATTTTTCAGTACTCCCAGTTTTCAATTGGATTTTGTCCTCTGAAAAAGGTGAGAGCATTAGACCTTTAGGCAGTAGGTCAACTGGCTTTCCTGCATTTTGTTGGTACACCGCAGTCATGGTGACGTGAAATGGTGTTGGATTTTTTACGATTAAAGTTTGTCCGCTTTTCGCCCATTGTAATTTTTCACCAGCGAGATTGGCATCAGCTTTGATGCTGGCTGGACGATAGAAAAACTTAATGCGTGAACGAATTGCGAGCTGTAAAAAATTATCAGGAATAGCATCTTTACTGTTTGCGGTTGGTCTTGGTGGAATATCCAAAACATTCAACCAAAAAACAGTTTCTTGTTTTTGATTTAACTGAGCCGCATTGGGTAATGCAGTAATACGAAGCGATTGGCTCTTCGTTGGGTCTACACGCGAAATAGGAGGGGTAATCATAAACGGAACTTTAGACTGATCCGGTGTACTTTTAGCATCACCTTCATCAATCCATGCTTGAACAAGCGATGGCTTAGAACCATTGTTACTGACTTGCAAAGTCACTTCACGAGCGTCAGATGGATAAATAACGCGAGTTCCATGCAAAATAATTTCCGCATGTGTATGACTTGCGATCAAAGCCGACGACATCGTTAAACCAAGCAAAAAATTGTAACCGTTCAGTGCCATTTAAATTTTCTCTATGATTGCGTGAAGTGTACAACTGCGAATTCCTAGAAATCTAGAAATTCGCAAAGTTTATCAATAGATTATTGATAAATAATAGTGTACTGAACTGAAGTGTTTACTTCACCAGCAGTAGACGCGCCAGTTGCATAGTATTCAGCATAGTAGTTAAGGTCAGCAGTACCGCCTTCTACAACGTCAACCCATTGCGAGTTAGCTTGAGCACCGTTGCTACCAGCAGCAAGAACTGGGATTACTTGGTTGTTGTTACCTAATAATTGAACATCAACGTTTTTAGCGCCACCAGCGTTTTGGTTAAGTAAACGGCCAGTATTGAAATCAACAGTCGCACCTGGTTCGAAGTAAGTTGCAACTTTACCTTCTGAACAGTTACCCAAGTTGATTTGGAATGGAGTACGACCAGCAACATCACCTGCGTTAGCAAGAGTTTGTTTAGAAACAGTTGGAAGTGTTACTGTAAAGTCTTTACCAGCTGGAGTCACGATGTCACAAGTTTTGTCTGTTACTAGACCATTAATTGTAATCGTTCCGTCAGCAGCTTGAGCGTTAGCAATACCTACAACTGAAAGAGCAGCGATCAAAGCAAGTTTTTTCATAATAATTTCTCGAACACATCGGCTAAAAGTTTGAATTAAAATTACTTCTCAGTTGGATTTTTGCGCTGAACAAGTAATGTGCGAAATATATATCACTAGGTTTTATAAATGCAAACTGCATCACATTTTTATGGTGTATTTCGATCTAAAATTCCGATCATAAATAAGTTATTGATATAAAGTATTTTTATTTCTGGTAAAAACAGATTTTTTAGCCTGTTTGTTTAATATTGCTTAAGACTGATTGTTTTTTCCTTTCATAAAAAAGGCCTATTTGAATATTTTTTGATCAAAAAATAAAGGAATTCACATTTTTTTGTGATCTGTATTGCAAAAATAAAAAAATAATTTAGATGAATAATCAAGTTTTTAGCGTGATTATTAAGTTTATTAACAAAAAGCTCAAAGTTCTTTTAAGAATCTTTTAAGGTTAAATCCTTAGTTTTTTAGTCATGATTAGATGAAAAAAACACCGTAAAGGAGCTTTCAATGAACATGCTTTATACCCACAAACCAAACTACTATTTCTTCGCACACAAGTTTGTTTTATTCCTAGAAAGTTATTTAAAAAGCCATGCTACGGAACAGCAAACAAGCTTTAATCTGCAGACGATTTATGATTTATTCAGTCATGATCGTGCCTCTAGTACAACCAATTTAGAAGGTATTTTAAATATTGCAGATGAATATGTGCTTGAAACAGATGAGGGTCAGCAGTCATTGATTCAGTCTTATCATGTTCATTTAGATAACCATGTGCTGACTTTAGAATTTAATGCCAAAGCAGTTGCAAGCTTAAAAGCGGGCCAAAATATCCTGAGTCCACAAGCGGCTTAAGCAATTCAAAACATATTTCAAGTTAATACACTTAGTGAGTAATGTCCTTTACTAAGTGTTTTTTTAACAAGCTGCACGAAGCTTATCTATCCGTTATGATGGAAAGATCAGGTGAAGATAACATAGTGCTATGAGTAAGGACTTTAAATCAGAAACATATACTGTTGATGAGCGTATTGCTGATACGATTGCATGGTTGATGCAACATCAAGACATTTTTGATTCATTTCATTTTGATGTGCATAGCCAAGAATTGTCAGTAACCCATGCAGCAGGTGTTGATATCATCCGTGTTGGAATGTTTTTAAATGCCAAATACGGCATTCTGGTGACATCAATTTAATCATAAATAAAAAAGCCTTGTCATCTGACAAGGCTTTTTTATTTATGCACTCATGGCATCGACGGAGAGCTCTGCAACCGTTGGTTTCGGTTTTTCCGCAGTTAAACCTAATTTGGCAAACAAGACCTGATCTTTGCCTTCACCCGCATTTGGCGTCGTAAGTAATTTATCACCAGAGAAGAGTGAGTTCGCACCCGCCATAAAGGCAAGCGCTTGGTCAGAATCACTTAATGATTCACGACCAGCAGAGAGGCGAACATAGCTGTGTGGCATGATAATACGTGCAACAGCAATGGTACGGATCCATTCAGTCACATCAAGTTTTTCTACATCAGCCAAAGGTGTACCTTCAATTGGAACCAGCATGTTAATTGGCACAGATTCAGGATGTACTGGCATGGTTGCAAGTTCATGTAATAAACCGATACGGTCATTACGGCTTTCACCTAAGCCAACAATACCGCCACTACATACTTTCATGCCTGCTTGACGCACATGATCTAAAGTATCCAAGCGGTCGTCAAAAGTACGTGTGCTGATGATATGAGAATAGTATTCACGAGAAGTGTCTAGGTTATGGTTGTAATAGTCTAGACCTGCATCTTTTAAGCGTTCCGCTTGAGATTGGTTGAGCATACCTAAAGTCATACAGGTCTCTAGGCCCAATGCTTTCACTTCACGTACCATTTCTAGCACATAAGGCATATCACGCTCATGCGGGTTACGCCAAGCAGCACCCATACAGAAACGCGATGAACCAGATTCTTTTGCTGCAAGTGCTTCACGAATAACTTTATCAACGGCAATACGTTTTTCTGCTTCTAACTTAGAGTCGTAACGAGCAGATTGTGAGCAATACTTACAGTCTTCAGGGCATTTACCTGTTTTGATTGAAAGTAGCGTGCTGACCTGAATCGCATTTGCTTGGAAATGCTGACGATGAACGCCTTGTGCTTGAAATACTAAGTCTAAAAAGGGTTGGTCATATAAAGCTTGGATTTCATCACGAGTCCAGTCATTACGTAAAGTCATTGTTATATCCATGATGATTGATTACAGACATTGAGATTCATCATACAGAAATCGTGCCAAAGCCAAAGGGCAAAAAACACCATTTTTCTATTCAGTGTACTTTTATTTGCTGCAATTGCTGTTGAATTGCCCAATCAATATGTACATTGACGATCTCATCGTGCAGCGTTTTTGCATCTTGCAATTGCGTCACGATCTCAGCCGAGTATGGAGCATTTCCTAGACCGATTGCAATATTGCGCTTAAAGGATTGGTAGCCTGTACGGCGGATTGGGCTGCCTTCTGTATTGGCTAAGAACGTTGCTTCATCCCATTGCCAAATCTCTAATAAGCTGATGTCATCTAAGCTATGTCTTGGATCAAAATCTGGAATAGACGCTTTTTTAGCAAAGCTATTCCAAGGGCAAATCAACTGGCAATCATCACAGCCAAAGATACGGTTGCCAATACCTGAGCGTAATTCTTCAGGAATAATACCTTTATATTCAATGGTTAGATAAGCAATACACTTTCTGGCGTCCAGCATATACGGTTCAACAATCGCCTGTGTTGGGCAAATATCAATACAGGCAGTACATGAACCGCAATGTGCAGTCGCAGGTTGGTCAAAAGGCAGTTCTAGAGAAGTAAACAGTTCTCCTAAAACGAAAAAAGAGCCCGATTTTTTATGAATCAATAAGGTGTGCTTACCCGTCCATCCCATACCTGCACTTTCAGCCAGCGATTTTTCAAAAATAGGGGCAGAATCAGCAAAGGGGCGTGATTCAAAATCACCGACTTTTTCCTTAATACGGGTCGCTAAGGTTTTAAGACGTCCACGCATGACTTTATGATAGTCACGACCTCGTGCATAACGCGCAATAATGGCAGAATTTGGTTGAAATGGTACATAACGGGGCTTGGGTGATGCCACAAGATAGTTCATTCGCACACAAATAATGCTTTTTGTACCAGGAACGAGCAAGGTTGGGTCAGCCCGCTTGTCTAAGTTTTCTTCTAAATAGTGCATATCTGCATGATAACCACGTTCTAAATATTCTTTAAAACGTGGCATTTGATCTTGAGCATCTGGTTTGGCAATGACACAATCAGCAAAGCCCAAGTCTAATGCCTGTGCTTTGATCCAGTCTTTTAATGCTTGAGGGTCAAGTTGTTGCAACTTGATTTTATCAGGCGTTTTCTGAGACTGTGTTTGAGATGGTGTGCTTGAAGCCATAAAACGATAATAAGGAGAAAAACATGCAAGCTGTAGTTTACCATAGCCGAAGTATCCAAGCATGGGAGCAGTGTTGGTTTGCTCAGCAAAACTCATCTTTAGGGCTCATGCAGCAAGCGGCTTGGACAATTACACAACAGTTAATGCAACAATTTCAGCAAAATAAAACTCAAAAGATCGCAGTTTGGTGCGGGCAGGGTAATAATGCGGGTGATGGCTATTATATTGCTGCGTTTCTTAAGCAATACGGATTTAGCATTACGGTATTTGCAACAGAACTCGGACAATCCGTGGATTTAAAACAAGCCGCAGATTTTGCCCAGTCTCATCAAGTCGATATTCAAAGTGTTGATTATCTTTTATCTGAAAATGCTGTCCATCAAGAACTGCCCACTTTTGATTGTCATATTGATGCTTTATTTGGCATTGGTCTCAACCGAATGCTAGATCCAAACTGGCAAGAAATTATTCAATTGTATAATGCACAAACAGGCTTAAAAGTCTCAATCGATATTCCTAGTGGTTTACAGGCCAATACAGGACAAGCTTTGCCTTGCGCAGTACAAGCCGATCAAACCTTTACGATCTTAGGCTACAAAGCAGGTTTGTTTACGGGTCAAGCTAAGCAATATGTGGGGAAACTACATTTGCTGAGTTTGATTCCGATTGACCAAGAATTAAAACCACTTGCTTATCTGTCACCTGAAAAAATCGTTTTACCCAAGCGTCAAGCCTTTGGACACAAAGGTAATTATGGGCATGTGCTTGTTGTTGGTGGTCATGCAGACATGGGCGGTGCAGTGATTATGGCGGCTGAAGCGGCGTTTCATGCAGGAGCTGGTAAAGTCAGTGTCATTTGTCATGTAAAACATCATCAAGCCATTTTGGCACGTTCACCAAATATTATGGTGCGAGACATTAATGCCTTAGATCAGCAAGCCATTCAGCAGCTATTAATGCAAGTGGATGCAGTCTGTTTTGGTATGGGCTTAGGTCGAGATGAATGGGCAGAGCAAATATATTTACAATGGTTTGATTTACTCAAGCTAAACTCACATTTAGAGGTTGTACTTGATGCAGATGGCTTGTGGTTTCTGGCCAAGCATCCGCAACAATTAAACCAGCATCTCTATGCAACGCCACATTCAGGTGAGGCAGCAACACTCTTGGGGTGTACTGCTGCGGATATAGAACAAGACCGTATCGCTGCCATTCAACAGTTACAACAAAAATATGCAGGGAAATGGGTGTTGAAAGGTGCAGGTAGTTTAATTTTAGAAGAACAATTATTTATTTGTACGCAGGGTAATGCTGGAATGGGAACTGGAGGAATGGGAGATGTGCTGGCAGGTATGATTGCCAGTTTAAAAGCTCAATTTCATCAACAGATTGCATTGCATGAGATCGTCAGCCTACATGCACAGGCAGGCGATCTGCTGGCTGAAAAGGGTATGAGGGGATTACAAGCGCATGACATGGCAAAAATGATATATAAAGTCGTGAATCAAAAGGTTTAACGGCGTCTGCTACTCGAACGGCTACGGCCGCGTGCCATACCACCTAAAGCATTGAGTACTGCCATTTTACTCATACTACCTGACGCATGAGCATGACAAATTGCTGCGGCAAGCGCATCTGCTGCATCCGCTTGAGGTTGGATGGTTAAATTAAGCAAACGCATCACCATGAGCTGAACTTGTTCTTTTTCTGCTGCGCCGTAACCGACAACAGACTGCTTGATTTGACGTGCTGTGTATTCTGCGACTTGTAAATCTAGATTCACCAGTGCAGCAATTGCCGCACCACGGGCCTGACCGAGCTTAAGAGCCGAATCGGGGTTTTGTGCCATGAATACTTGTTCGACCGCTGCTTCTGTTGGACCATGAAATTTAACGATACGTTCGACACCCGCAAAAATACGTTTCAAACGTTCAGGCATTTCTTGTGTTTCAGTACGAATGGTTCCTGCATCAACAAACCGCAGCTTATTGCCATCTTTTTCGATAATTCCATAACCTGTTAAGCGTGAACCAGGGTCAATACCAATAATTAATGACATGCAGCACTATATAAATGAAAGGGTGATGATATTGTTACATAATGGGCTTTTTACTGCATAATATTTTTGTAGAATTTTGAATTATAAAGAAATAGTTGTTTTATTGAACGAATCTTAATTGATTTATTGAATATCTGAAAATTGAGAACTCATTTGCAAGATTAACTCAGGCCCATTGAATAAGAGTGAGTTTTGATCACTTTGTGTGTAATTTAGACATTAATTGATAAATTAAGCGATTTTTATAAAAATAATTTGCATTGTGGGGAAGATGTGCGTATAAAGCTAACTCGTCGGTGCGGGATGGAGCAGTCTGGTAGCTCGTCGGGCTCATAACCCGAAGGTCGTTGGTTCAAATCCAGCTCCCGCTACCAACCGAATTAAATTAGTTATGCTCTGTGATGTATTTAAGGTTACTGTCTAAAAAGAATAGACAGTAATAAAGTTAGCTGAAATAACCCTAAATAAAGCTAAAAATTATTAGATTCTAGAAATGTAGCTATCCTCTCTCATCTATCTAGTGTTATAGTAAATCAAAATCGATCACTTGAGCTCAGAAATGAGTGATTTTGTGTTGAAAATTATTAATGAATGGCGTGTAGCCAAAGCCAGTAATGGCAATGAAATTTGTGTGAGAATCATCCCTTTAAAGCGTCAGCAAAATACGCTGAATGGTTTTAAATGGGTAGAAGTAGGAAAGAAGATCCTGTTGGAATCAGGTCAAGAAATTGACTTTAATTTGGACGGGAAAAGCTTTTATACCGATGTTAATCAACTTTATCGATTGACATAAATGGTTCACATACTTGTAGTATCTATTCAATAAGGATAGATTGTATTAAATCATGATGTAAAAATTTTGATTTAATTCATAAATGAACAAAGTTTAAAAGGTTTAAAGGTATGTCTGATACAGTTACTGGTACTGTTAAGTGGTTCAACGAAACTAAAGGTTTTGGTTTTATTCAAGCTGACTCTGGCGAAGATGTTTTTGCTCATTTCAGCGAAATCCAAAGCAAGGGCTTCAAAGTATTGAATGAAGGCCAACGCGTTTCGTTTGTTCTTGGTCAAGGTAAAAAAGGCCCACAAGCAACTCTAATTACTGTTATCTAATTACTTTAGACCAGTGAAAAAAAAGCTCACAACAGTGGGCTTTTTTTGTGGCTAAAACAATTTGAACTGAGTGAAGATAGCGAATATTTGAGAGTAAAAGAAAATGAAATAATATGTTAAAAATTTATATAAAAATCATAATTTAGAATTTAGATGAAAATATTTAAATTTAAGTGTATGAAAATTAATTAGAAAAATTATTTTCTGTTTATTCGTAGTCTTGAATAACCTGCGGAAAAAAGACGTAGGGAGTAGGATTGATAGATAGAGATTGCGTGAAAAATGTAAAGTCGTGTATAGTGAAAGCTAACTAGAAGAATAACGCTGTTGATTCAGAAAATCTTGCATCTCATATAGTTGTAGATAAACCTTTCGTTTTATCAGATTTCCTCTCAGAGTTTATGATTCCAAGTTGCTCGCTGCTAAGCGCCCCAAATTTTTTAAAATAGGTTTAAATATATGTCTAATACTGTGACTGGTACAGTTAAGTGGTTCAACGAAACTAAGGGTTTTGGCTTTATTCATGCAGACTCTGGACAAGACGTTTTTGCTCATTTCAGCGAAATCCAAAGCAGTGGTTTCAAAGTACTACATGAAGGTCAACGTGTGTCTTTTACAATTACTGAAGGTAAAAAAGGCCCTCAAGCAAGTGGTATTACTGTCGTTGCTTAAAACTAAGCGCGATATTTAAAAAAAAAGCTCACTTTGGTGGGCTTTTTTTATGTCTTGATGTAAAGCAGGCTCTTTTTTAAAATTATTTTGTATTAAGTGTCGATTTTTGTCATAAATTCACCATTTGGTTGAAGAATTGCACTAGCGAGATATACGACTTTTTGCTAATTTATTCCTATTGATTTGTTAGGCAAATTAATAAGTGTAGTACATTTAATGAGCGTTAAAGTTATGGAAAACTTGGAGCCGTATGCTCAAGGGTTTGAGCAAGAAGTTCATGTACATTGCAAGAGATCTTTAGGTACATTGTTATTCAGCTTTGTGGTATTGATTGCAACTAGCCTATAAGAGAGAAAAGCACCTTCGGGTGCTTTTTTAATTTCAATTATTGATTTTTATTGAATCACCTCATTTTTATCGTCGATGCTTGAAGATCTGGGCACATCAAATTTAATTGGTTTTCATAATCTGAGTATATTGATGGAATGTTCGGCTACGGATATACCTATCAAAATTATTGAAAGATTCTGGTTTTGTTACTCAATTTTTCTGCGATAAGCTGCTTGCATTAATCGGTAAAAAATTGTTTTAGGTGAATTTAGAATGTTTGGTGACATAGAGAAACCAGCGCATTTAGATGATGTTGTTTTTAAAGAAAGTAAAGCATATAAAAATTCGAGTGAGTGGAATTGGGTTAATCCGAAACACGGTCAATTTGATCATCCTGCAAACTATTATGAGAGTTCTTTAGAGGACTGGCATTGTTTTGATGCTTTATCAGCAGATCAAGAATGTGATGTTGTTGTGATCGGTGGTGGATTGTTAGGTGCCTCAACAGCATTGCATTTGGCTGAGCAGGGTGTTGATACGATTCTGGTTGAAAAGAATCGCATTGGCTCCGCAGCATCAGGTCGAAATGGTGGGCAGCTTACTCCAGGTTTGGCGCGTTGGGAAGCTGAGGAGATGATTAAGCGCTTTAGTTATGAAGATGCCAAGAGACTTTGGCATTTTACCTCTACGGAAGCAATGTCTTTAATTGATCAAATTGCTGAAAAGTATGCTGTAAATTTGGCACGTAAACGTGGACATATTACCGCTGCGGTACATGAGGGACATTTGATTGCCTTGACTCAAGGTGCAGATGCTCGGAAATATTTGGGTGAGGATCACACGAAAGTGGTGGGTGAGTATGAATTAAAAGAGTTGATCAAGTCCAACCTGTATAAAGGTGGTTTGGTCGATAACTTGGGTGGCCATATTCATCCATTGGCACTTAACCGTGCTTTGGCACATGGCTTCTGTAAGAATGGCGGGCGGGTGTTTGAACAAACGGAAGTATTGTCGATCGCTGAACAAGCTGATGGAGTTTATGTACAGACGGCATCGGGTGTGATTAAAGCACGTAAAAGTGTCGTGATTGCAGTACATCACAATGCATTTAAGTTACTCCCTGAAAAGAAACAAACAGCAATTCCATTTCATACTTATATTGCAGTTACGGCGCCATTAGACATGCCAATGACTGAATTATTACCACACGATCATCCTGTCTACGATACGCAATTACAGATTGATTATTATCGTGGTGTTTCTAAGAATAGATTGCTTTTTGGTGGGCAAGGTACAGGCATAAGTTGGGCAGTAGGCAGAATGAATCAATATTTATTAGGCCGAATTAATAAAGTTTTTCCGCAGCTTGAAAATGTCGAAATGGACTTTTGCTGGAGTGGTGTCAGTGATTTGACTATGAATGGCGCAACTGATAATCGAAAATTTGGCAATAAATTTCCAATTTATGCGGTACATGGTTGGAGTGGGCATGGTGTGGCGCAAACCGTCCGTATAGGTAAAGCAATTGCAGATGATTTTTCAGCTAAGAACACCGATTATGCAATGCTCACTAAAATTCAGCACAACGATATTTTATTTGGTCGTTTATTGGCGCCCTTAGCGATTCCAATGTCAAAAGGTTGGTATGGTGTTACTGGAATGCTCAATCCTGGCAAAATGGTTTCGTTTTAATATTCGATTTTCTTCATTTCTAATAAAAAATGTCTCCACCCTGTGAGACATTTTTTATGTTTCTTAAGCTTGAAAGATGAGTGGTGTATAAATGACTTATTCGACTTCAATTTGTTCTATATATGAATAAATATAATATGTTAGGCTAAATAAAAAAGGATGAAGTCCATGGATATTATACAAGTTAAAGATTTTTCAGCGGCAACGGGGTACACGCAAGCTATTATGGCAATGGATGAGTGGGTGGATACACGACCTTACTTTTATATTATCAAAGAGCATTACTTGATTGATCAGGCTATTCGGTTGGAATACATCATTATTCAATAAGCGTATCTTTATTCTATTGGATAAGTTTGTGAGTGAAAAAGTATGGGTTACATCCTTATGCAGCCCATGCTTTTTCGCCTAAGTTCTTTTTGTTTCAAATCATAGACATAATAATCGACATTATTTTGTTATCTTTGCCTTTTCACTTTATCAGAATTCAAATTATGAAAAAGATCTTACTCTTAGGTGCAATTGTAGCCTCATTGGCGGCGTGTTCAGCAACACCAAATAAAGATATGACCCCGCCAAAAATTGGTATGGCGAACCCTGCAAGCAAATATTGCGTAGAGCAAGGTGGTCAGTTGGAAATTAAAAATGAAGCCAATGGTCAGGTTGGGTACTGTAAGTTACCAAATGGACAAGTAGTTGAAGAGTGGGAGTTGTTCCGCGCAAGTCAGCCAAAATGCCTAGCAGATGAAGCGACAAAGTTAATTGGTCAGTCTGGATTAAGCGAAGATCAAATCAAACAAAAAACTAAGTCTGAGATTGTTCGCAGTGTAGGACCAAATCAGCCTGTTACTATGGATTATCGTGAAAATCGTGTAACAGTAACGATTGATCCGCAGTCTAAGAAGATTATCCAAGCGACTTGTGGCTAATCGATAGAGATTATTGAGGCTCTCAATTAGATCAAATTTAATTGGGAGCTTTTTTATACAAGCTATCATATCAGACTTGATAAATTGAGAAATGTACCCATCAATTAGATTATTGAGTTTATTTTATTTGTTGTGTCAGGATTGATTCTTCAAGATTGCACAAGGTTTTAATTTTCGAGATTTGACATGAATCTACTTCTTATCGTGGTATTTGGCACAATTGCCGAAGTTTTAGTTTGGATTGGCGTGGGTGACCTCGTTGGAAGTATGTGGTATGTCTTTTTCTGGTTCATTATCGCATTCTTCATTGGCTTGAATATGGTTCGTTCAAGTACATCGAGCATCATGCCTCAATTGCAGCAAATGCAGATGACAGGCCAATTAGGCGGTGATCCAGCAGTCACCAAGAAATTGGCGCTAGCGATGTCTGGTTTTCTATTGATGGTTCCTGGTTTAATTTCTGATGTATTGGCAGTGTTGGTTTTAATTCCACCTGTTCAAACGGCGTTTCGTAATGCATTGATGAAAACGATGGCAAAACGTCAGCAAGCCATGATGGATAAAATGATGGGAGGCATGGGCGCTGGTAGTGCTGCAGGGCAGAACCCATTTGCTGATCTGATGCGTCAGATGCAGGATATGCAGAATCAACAAGGTGGTGGTCAATATAGAGACTCAACCATTATTGATGGCGAAGCGCGTGAAGTAAAACCTGATCAAAAGAAAATTGAGTTTAAAGACGTAAACTGATTTCAATTGGTTTAAAAAAGCACACCAATAGCGTGTGCTTTTTTATGTCTTATCTTTTTGCTCTTGTGGATTCTGAGCTGGTTCTGGAGTGGCAGGCAGATCGGCTTCTTTGTTTTGTGGCTGATAGTGGCTTGGTTGAAGAGTTGTAATCTCATTTTCGGACTGTTTGTATTTACGGCTACGATTTGCACGTTCTCGAAATCCACCTTTATTAATTAATTCGGTCATGATGTATTCCACAGTTTCAAAAGATTATTTTATCAAATTATGTGAAAGATCAAAATAATATTAAGAACTTAAAGATTTGTTTAAAATCGAGATTCTAATCAAATTGTCATAAAAAATTGTTAATTTGAATGAATAGGTCAGAAAACTAGATTGAATTCTCAGTTTTTTTTTCATAGGATAAAAGTGCAACATTTGAAATTGTTGTAAAAAGAAAATAAAAAATAAGTGGTAGGAGGAATTAATGATGTTATATCAATATCATTGTGCATGTTGTGACAAGGTTGTTGCATCAACTGATAAAGAGTGTCCACATTGTGGCTCTCATCATATCCGTAGTCCGTATGGTCTATGGATGTTCTGTGTTGCCGCATGTCTAGCCGTTGTCGTTGTTATTAAGCTTGCGCATTTGTATACGCAACATCATCAAGAAGATCAGCCCGTTCAAAGCAATTCACTGTTTGAGATGTTTAAGCAAGATAATACAGATTCTGCTAAATAATTTTGGGGTAAATAAAAAAGCTCGCATTTGCGAGCTTTTTTATAGAAGAGCACTATGGATTACAATCCAGCTGCATCTTTAAGGATTTCAACTTTATCTGTTTTTTCCCAAGTAAAGGCAGAGTCTGAACCTTCGCGGCCAAAGTGGCCATAAGCTGCAGTTTGCTTATACATCGGTTGAATCAGGTTCAACATACGTGTAATACCATACGGGCGTAAGTCAAAGTGTTCACGTACAAGTTGAATAATCAACTCATCTGATACTTTACCTGTATTGAAGGTATTAATAGAGATCGATGTTGGCTCTGCTACACCGATTGCATAACTTACTTGGATTTCACATTTATCTGCTAAACCAGCAGCAACAATGTTTTTTGCCACATAACGACCCGCATAAGCAGCAGAACGGTCAACTTTCGATGGATCTTTACCAGAGAAAGCACCACCACCATGACGTGCCATACCGCCATAAGTATCTACAATAATCTTACGACCAGTTAAACCACAGTCACCTACAGGGCCGCCAATTACAAACATACCTGTTGGGTTGATATGGAATTTAGTGCCTGCATGGAACATTTTAGCTGGGATGATTGGCTTAACGATCTCTTCAATAATCGCTTCTTTAAGCTGAATTTGAGAGATTTCAGGATCGTGTTGTGTTGATAATACAACTGCATCCAAACGAACAGGTTTGCCATTTTCATAAGCAAATGTCACTTGGCTTTTCGCATCTGGGCGTAACCACGGTAATGTACCTGAACGACGTAATTCTGCTTGACGCTCCATTAAACGGTGCGCATAAGAGATAGGAGCAGGCATGAGAACATCAGTCTCACGGCTTGCATAACCAAACATTAAACCTTGGTCGCCAGCACCTTGATCTTCTGGCTTTTGACGGTCAACACCTTGTGCAATCTCAGGAGATTGTTTACCGATCATGTTGATGACGGCACAGGTAGAACCATCAAAACCTAAATCAGAATGGTGATAGCCAATACCATTTACGGTTTGACGTACAATCGCTTCAAAGTCCACATTTGCTGTTGTTGTGATTTCACCAGCAAGAACAACCGCACCTGTTTTTACTAATGTTTCACAAGCGACACGCGCATACGGGTCTTCTTTTAGGATTGCATCTAAAATTGCATCGCTAATTTGGTCAGCCATTTTGTCTGGATGACCTTCGCTTACAGATTCTGAAGTAAAAACAGCATACTCGCGCATGAACGTCCTATCATTGGTATTTTCAAAAAGACAGAGTATGTTACATCGACTTGACGCAGAGGACTAGCATAAGCTGACTAAAAAGCATGAATTTATTTCATTTTCATTATGTTTTTATTGATATGTGTATCAGGGAAACTGATATTAATGCCTTTTTATATGAATAAATCTGTAATTTAGGGCCTAAAATTGTGTCTAGCGAAGAAGTGTGTTGTCTATCACATGAACATTTGCTCCCAGAATCCCAAATGAATGCGTGAAAAATAAGAAATATCGTGTATTGGACTTTACCCACTGGCGTTTTTTTAAGACAATAGTCGCATCTTTTGAAAGATGATTTCTCATCTTCTCTCATCTTATTTGATTTAATCGGATTCTGACTTATGACAACCCCTTTAAATGAACGTCGTATTGCAAATGCAATTCGTGTCTTGGCAATGGATGCTGTGCAACAAGCAAACTCAGGGCATCCAGGTGCACCAATGGGGATGGCAGATATCGCTGATGTTGTTTGGCGTGAATTTTTAAATCATAACCCGACGAACCCACAATGGGCGAACCGCGACCGTTTCGTATTGTCGAATGGTCATGGTTCAATGTTGCAATATGCATTATTGCATTTGACTGGTTATGAGTTATCTATTGAAGATTTAAAACAATTCCGTCAATTACATTCTAAAACACCAGGTCACCCTGAATATGGCTATGCACCTGGTATTGAAACAACAACTGGCCCATTAGGTCAGGGTATTGCAAATGCAGTTGGTTTTGCATTAGCTGAAAAAACTTTGGCAGCGCAGTTCAACAAAGACGGTTTAAATGTTGTTGATCACTTCACTTACTGTTTCTTAGGTGATGGCTGCTTGATGGAAGGTATTTCTCACGAAGTATGTTCACTTGCAGGTACTTTGGGTCTTGGTAAACTTGTTGCGTACTATGACGACAATGGTATTTCAATTGATGGTGAAGTAGAAGGTTGGTTCAGCGATGATACTGAACAACGTTTCAAAGCTTATGGCTGGCAAGTTCTTCGTGTAGATGGTCATGATGCTGATGCAATCCGTCAAGCGACTGTAGAAGCAAAAGCTGAAACTAATAAACCAACCATTATCATCTGTAAAACGATTATTGGTCTAGGTTCACCAAATAAACAAGGTAAAGAAGATTGCCACGGTGCGCCATTGGGTAAAGACGAAATCGTTTTAACTCGTGAAGCATTAGGCTGGAAAGAAGATTCATTTGTTATCCCTGAAGATGTTTATGCAGCTTGGGATGCAAAAGCAAAAGGTCAAACCTCTGAAGCAGCTTGGAATGAATTGTTTGCTCAATACCAAGCAAAATATCCAACTGACGCAGCTGAATTATTACGTCGTATTAATGGTGATTTACCTGTTGAATTTGCTGCACAAGCAGATGCATTCATTGCTGAAACAAATGCAAAAGCAGAAACCATTGCAACACGTAAAGCAAGCCAAAATACTTTACAGGCATTCGGTCCATTACTTCCTGAATTATTAGGTGGTTCTGCTGACTTGGCGGGTTCTAACTTAACGCTTTGGAAAGGTTGCCAAGGCGTACAAGAAAACCCAGCGGGTAACTACGTGTATTACGGTGTTCGTGAATTCGGTATGACTGCAATTGCGAATGGTGTGGCTTTACACGGTGGTTTCGTTCCTTACGTTGCAACATTCTTGATGTTTATGGAATATGCGCGTAATGCAGTACGTATGTCTGCATTGATGAAGCAACGTGTGATTCATGTTTATACGCATGACTCGATCGGTTTGGGTGAAGATGGTCCTACGCATCAACCAATTGAACAAATTGCATCGTTACGTGGTACACCGAACCTAAATACATGGCGTCCATGTGATACAGTTGAAGCTGCAATTTCTTGGAAGTCTGCTCTTCAACGTAAAGATGGTCCATCTGCACTTATTTTCTCTCGTCAAAACTTACCATTCCAAGCACGTAATGAAGCTCAAATTCAAAACGCTGCAAAAGGTGGTTATGTACTTGCTGAAGAGAAAGGTGAATTGAAGGCAATCATCATTGCAACAGGTTCAGAAGTTTCATTGGCAATGGAAGCATATGCACAACTTGAAGGTGTGCGTGTAGTGTCTATGCCATGTGCTGAAGAGTTTATGAAGCAAGATGCTGCGTATCGTGAAGCGGTATTGCCTGCGCATATCCGTGCACGTGTAGCGGTTGAAGCGGCTCATGTGGATTACTGGTGGAAGTTTGTTGGTTTAGACGGCAAAGTGATCGGTATGACCACTTACGGCGAATCTGCGCCAGCAAAAGACTTGTTCCAATTCTTCGGTATCACCACTGAAGCGGTTGTTGCTGCGGTTAAAGAATTGACTGCTTAATTGAATTAAGTCGTATAAAAAAGCGTCCTGATTAAGGGCGCTTTTTTTATGATGATTAAATGGAATATAAAAATGAGCGGTTTGCATTATTATAATTGGAAGATACCTGTACCCATGAATATGGTTCAAGGAAAACACGCTCAACAAGAAATAAAGGCTGAGTGTGCTCAATATCTTATGAATGCTTGTCAGTATTTAATTGAAGCAAAACCTCAAGGACTAAAATTCTGTAAAGTGGCGTGTGTTATTGTGCAACCAGATATGTTTGCTAGTGAAATTTGTTTATATTTAGATGAAGATTATTTTAATGCCCATACCTTATCGGCAGGTTCTTATGATCCCCAATATCTTTTAGCGGACAGGCTAAGTTTGGCCAAAAATTGGAGGCTACAAATTCCTGATCACATGAGGAATACATATTCATTATATTGATCCAAATGATGAAGCAGCTAATTATATAGCTGATCAGTGGTACTTTATTGAAATTTAATAGATTGAGGTATTGTGATGAGGACGGAATTCGAACTTCATGCTTTTGATGAAATATTAAATGATATTAAATATAGGTATTTGAAAAATTTAAATAAAAAAGAAATGTTTTGGCAGTGCGCACAATATAATTTTTTATTTCGCGCATTACAAGAACGTTTCAAAAATGGAAAAGGTGATCAAACATTGGGTGGTGGTGATTATGCTTATCGTATGCAGACTTATTTTGAAGAGGCTATTCAAGCTCGAGTTAAATATCATCACTTACCAAGTTGGACAAAGTTAAAGGGCAAAATATTAGTATTTGATGTGCACTCATCAATGTTTGACTGTTTAGGTGAAAACGAAACAGGTGGGTTTATAGATGGTTCTGACACTCCACCACCTGAATTTTGGATTCATTTCGATGGGGAAAATTTATATTCATTTATTCCAAATGAGCTCACAAATATTGTCGACCGAGCAATAGATATTTCGATGAGTGGCTCATTGGAATGGTATACGAATGTGATTGAAATTTAGTGTAAGGGCTACTTAGCCAATACTTAATTCACTCTGAATCGAAATATTTGACGTTAACAATTTATGAATTGGGCAGCTTTCAGCAACTTTTAATAAACGTTTATGCTGATCTTCGGTAAATTCACCTTTTAAGATAATTTTACGTTCAATATTGTTGTGACCTGATTCTGGTTCACCATTGGGATTTAAGGCTAAATCAACCTGAACATGATCAAGCTTAATCCCTTTGTGATTGGCATACATTTCTAAAGTAATCGTTGTACACGCCCCTAAAGCTGAAAGTACCAACTGAACAGGGTTGGGTGCAGTATCTTGACCACCTTTATCTGCAGGCTCATCTGCATACCAAGTATGGCCAGCAGGATCTGTCAATGTAACGCGATAAGGTGTTGTTGTACTGAGTGCTTGTGCTGTATGTGTCATGTTTTACCTTGTTGTTTATCGTGAAGTATCTAAATCAAAATATACCCATTGATCATGTGATCTTGCTGATCAATTGTCCAGTATCGAATGGTCTTATGATATTGATTTTTGATAAGCGCTGTAACGCTTTTATTGTTGCACTGGTGAAACATATCGTTTTATAAAGACTAGTGAATAAAAATACATGATCTATACACTAATCACTATATCAAACAAGGATACGAAAAATGCAATTTAAAACATTAAGCCTCGGTTTAGTAGTCGCTTTAGCGAGTTCTGTAACGTTGGCTGCGCCAGTCGACTATAAAATTGACCCAACGCATACTGCGACCGTATTCAGCTGGAATCACTTTGGTTTCTCTACACCAAGTGCAAATTTCACTGACATCCAAGGTACGATTAAAGTTGATAATGCAAAACCTGCAAATTCATCTGTAGAAGTGATTATTCCTTTAAGCAGCGTAAATACCAATGTTGCTGCTTTGGATAAAGAGTTCCAAGAAGAAGCTTGGTTTAATGCTGCGAAATATCCAAACATTACCTTCAAAAGTACTAAAGTAGAAACCAAAGACAAGAAACACTTCAAAATCACGGGTGATTTAACTGTTAAAGGTGTGACTAAACCTGTGGTATTAGATGCTGTACTGAATAAACAAGGCGAGCATCCAATGGCGAAAGTACCTGCAATTGGTTTTAATGCAACAACAAGCTTTAACCGTTCTGCATTCGGTATCGGTAACTACGTTCCGAACGTAGGGGATAAGATCACTGTCAATATTACAACTGAAGCAACTGCTGCGAAGTAATATGACGTTGAACAAAAAAGCCTAGATCATCTAGGCTTTTTTATATGAATTTGTTTGATGGTATAAATAATTAACCTACTAATATTAGCTTTGAATAAGAATACTAATAAATAAGCCTTTATCCATTAGCTATGTTTGATCTTCGATCGACGTTTGGATTGGTAAATATAGCGAATGGAATCGACCACTTCACCGACAAAAATACATTCTTCATCCAGTGGAATGATGTTGGGTTTGAAATCTGGATTCAGTGCTTGCAGATATCTTGAATTATCAGTTTCGATCACTAGGCGCTTAAATGTTGCATCTTCATGCTTTCTCACCACAATCATGTCACCTGACTGCATATCACTATATTGCACGGTTGGATCAACCAAGATGTAATCACCCTCATGAAAAACAGGATAATTACTGAGACCTTGTACTTTTAAATAGAAGCAGTGATCGCAATCATCTGGCAATGGCAGCCATTCTTCAACTTGTGTGATATCAACCGATTCCACATTGGTAAAAACGCCCGCTTGGACCCAGGAGAGTACTGGAGCCATATTGGCTTTTACAGGGGAGATATTTGAAGTATCTTCATGACCAGATTCTTTCGGTGTGGCATGCCCTTGACCCGTTTGTAACCAATAAGCATCTACACCTAGAAAATTAGCAATCGAAGGCAAATGTGATGATGAGCTTACCAGTCCTGTTTCAAGCTGGCTAAGTGCAGATTGTGTAATGCCGACAGCAGCAACCACATCTTTTTGAGACTTCTTGGCTTTTTTTCTTGCTTCTTTGAGCCGATCTTTAAGCATTTTAATGCACCTTAAATCAATAGATTAAGAATATTAGCAAGCTAATGTGAAGTCAAATTAGTATTCTTATTGAATAAATATTAGTTTACTAATATAATTGTCTTATTCATTAGGTTAAATGCTGGAGGTGCGGCATGAACAAGACAATCAATCCAAACATGCATATTAAGCAAAATCTTGATGCGGAAATTGAAGCATGGTTGGCTCAAGGCAATGTAATCACAAAGATCCAAAATACATATGAGCAGCGCTTGAAAGCAAGGCCAAATCATATGACTAAATTTGTATCACCAGAAAAAACCCAAAAAGAATTAAAGAAAAGTATAAGAATCGCCAATCAGGCAACAGATGCCCAAATTCAGATGTTTAGTCAGTGGTTGGATGCGCATAAGGGACGGGCAAAAGCATTGGTGGGTATTTTGGGCTGTGCACATAGTTATATTTCCCAAATCAAAAGTGCAACTCGGCCCTGTACTAAAGCTCGATTTGAAGAAATTCATCAGGCCATGAATATTGTTGAAGCGAGAGAAAAGTATCACTAAACGCAACAAATACAATGATCGCTAAATCACAAAATATATAAATCAATAAGAGGTGAAGTTATGAATGCAAATGTAGCAAAGTTTGAAAAATTTGAATGGTTAATGCAGGGGCTAAGCTTGCGTTCACCAAATTTAGAGCCTTTTGTGCGTGGTACAGGTGAGAGAACCTTGAGTTATGAAGATCGTTTGGGTGTGATTGCCTCAATGCAAAGCCAATTGGCAAAGTCGGTCACGGCATTGATTGTGTTCGAACATAAAAGCAAGCAAGACTATGACGATGTCCGTCAACATTTGGCTAAAGTATTTATTGAGCAAGCCGTACAAGATAAAAAACGAGAGCCTGAACGTATTGCGATGTACCATTTGGCAGAATTGATAGCACGGATGGTATTGGATTTTGTATTAGATCCTGATTTAGAGGAAAACTATACTGCAAAAGGACGTTTGGCTTATGCTGGGATCAGCCGCCATCAAATGAGTCTTGATTGTTATAGAAAGACATGGAAATGTTATGAGATTAAACTCATAAATGTGCTTGAAAATGCAATTCAAGAAGCAGAAATTGCAATAGAAAAATATAGGAATGATACTTATAAAATAATGAAGGCATGATATTTTATAGATGTAATTGTCAACTTCATAATTATATTTATTCTAATTTTGCTGTTAAAATATTCTTGATTAAAAGCTCATTTTTATGTGGGCTTTTAATATGTGGATAATATAAATATATCTAAGAAGAAGGAGGCTATTAATGTTAAAAAAACATTCACCCATTTTGACTTTAATCGTTATTGTCTGCGGCGGAATTTTCTATTCAATATATAGCTCGAATTCATTGTTTCCGAGGAAGCCTGTTCGATTAGATTCTAGATGCTATGATGTTGATATTTCTAAATCAATAAAATACAATTAGATGGAAAATTTTTGCTCATGTGTCCATGTTGGAGGGCATGTAAGCAAAGAGGAAAACTACAAATATTGTGTAAACCTTTTTAGTTCTAAATAAGAATGATATCAAAAAGCGTATATAAATGATTTAGTGAATGAACTTTGATTGAGGTCTATTAATTTTAGTATTCATACATTAGTTTTAAGAAAATTAAGGAAAGAAATATTTACAAAGAGCTAGTGATTTAATGATTCCATTTTTTAGGAAACTAAGTTATAGTTTTATTACACTGGTCGTAATATAAAATTTTCGATCATAATTAAAAAGCTCATTTGATAGATGGGCTTTTTTATTGCCTAAAAACTCGGTTTCTTATTGATGCCGAGTTTTTTTATATCTACAGATTGTTGGTTGTTGTCTATTGATGGCGGCTTAAAGCCGAAAATAACTGAAGGTGATTAAAATGAATTGTACAAATAAAATGCTGCTAGGCACTTTCTCCATTAAACACTTAGATATTCTTTCTTATGCCGAGATTGTGCCTGCGATTATGCAAACAACAGCTGATCTCACAGCGACTGCATATATTGAAGGGAATGCTCAATTAGGTTCTGTCAAAGTGAAGGATGCGTGCCAAGTATCTTTATCTGCTTATTTCCAAGCACAGAAAGGTCAATTTTCTTTTAGCAGCGCAAATACAGCGCAACGGTCAATTGTCATTTTAGGTGTGGATCAGCAACCTGAACATCAGGTGAAGTTAAACCAAGTTGAGCGTGGATTTGTCATTCATAGCTATTTTTTGGATGATAAATTTGTGGTGACTTTGGGCGAATATAATAGTCTGAATAACGTCACTTTTATTGAAGCTAACCCCTCAGAAAACCCAATTGTGACCTTTGAGATTACTGGCTCTCAATCGATGAAGGTCTATGTTGACTATGAACTTGTTGGAGAGTGGCATTCAACCAATTCCCTAAAATTGCCGAAGTATTATCACATTGTTGCACAAGAAGATTTAAAGCAACTGGATTTTGATCTGCGAGAGGCCTATGTCAGCTTGGATTATAAAATGCCATCAGCACTTGAAGACAATATCTATTATCACTTAACCAGTAAAGGTGAAATCTTGGGCTTACAAGTGAACGCAGGTGATTTTGTGCAGTTTCATGCTCAGCAAAGTTGGATGACGCATTATCCACAATAGTATGAATTTAAATTAAATAATTAAGCAATGGTGATCAAAATGAATTGAGAGTAGTCGGTTATGTGGTTTTGCTTAAAATGTCAATCGAGGCCTTAACTTTGAATAAGTTAGGGCCTTTCTATTTATGGAGGAAAAATAATGACAGAGTTTGTTTCAACGGGTGCAGGGATTGCAGCCGTAATTAAATCTTATGGAGTTTTTTTTATTGTCATGATGGCACTCACTTTTATGTTTTTGGCTTGGATGGTTGTGATTATGACACGGTTACCCAAGTCTCGACGTGAATGGGTGGTTTCACTCATTTCAACAGCAGTTGGCAGCATTGCCGGAGGTGCTTTTGTGATTCAGCATTTTGGCTTGCAAGAGTGGAGTCAAAACCCATATGGCGCATTTGCCTTGGGAGGTCTGTACTTTCTTTGTGGTTTGCCAGTATGGGCGATTATTCGTTGGACCTTTAATTATATTAATGCACGAGAAGATTCAACCATTTTGGATGTAGCAAAAGAGGTGAAAGACTTTAAAGACAAATTCTAAAGAAAAAACAATCCAATGCCGCCTTCGGGCGGTTTTTTATTATAAAGAGGAAAATGACATGAAAATAACACAAGACGGTTTCGATATTTTGCGCCACACATTTGGAAAATTAAGTCAGTTGCAGGTCGATGGAATCAATTTTCTGGTTTCAGTGCTTGATGAAGATGGGGCGATCACATCTGCCCAAGCCGCTTATATCTTGGCAACGGCTTGGCACGAAACGGCTAAAACGATGCAACCCGTGATTGAATATGGTTCAGAAAAGTATCTAAAGTCTAAGCAATATTATCCCTATATCGGCTATGGCTATGTACAACTGACATGGTTGGCAAACTATAAGCGAATGGGGGATTACTTAAAAATTGATTTAGTGAAAAATCCGAAACTGGCTTTACAAGCGGATATTGCAGCTCGTGTCATGATTGTTGGAATGAAAAAAGGGATGTTTACCGGTAAGAAATTGTCTGATTACATCTGCCAAAATAAGAAAGATTATATAGGTGCTCGGCGAATCATTAATGGAGCGGATAAAGCTGAGTTGATTGCAGGGTATGCAGAGACATTTGAGGCAGTCTTGCACGCTTCAGAAGTCACGATTTTGTCTTGTTGAAAGAATAGAAGTTCACATCGATTCGATACGAACTTCTACTTTCATGTGATTTAGTCTGTGGAATTATGCTGTGGCATTAAATGCATCCGCATAAACCACTTCACCTGTCGGGACATCTTCTGTAAATGGCAAGATCTGGAAATATTCGGCAGGGACACCAGCTAATACCAGTCTTGAATCTGCTTTGAAACCGAATCGGCCGTAATACTGCGGTTCACCTAATAAAACACAACCAACCGCATCCAAATCTTTAAGCGCTTCGATACCAGCATGCATCAGTTTAGAACCTACTCCTTGACCTTGATATTCTGGAAGTACCGAGATCGGACCAAGTCCATACCAACCAGTTGTGCCATCAGAAATCTGCACGGGTGAAAAGGCAATATGACCAATAATCTTATTGTTACAATCCGCGACTAAGGAAAGCATGAGCTGATTGGAATCACGTAAAGCATTCACAATAAATTGCTCGGTATGGCTTGAATGCTCTTCTGTTGCAAAAGCAGCTTGGGTTAAATCAAAAATGCTTTGAATGTCAGATGGGTTTTCATCGCGAATGTGCATATTCATCTTCATTTTCTCTTGTGTTTCCTGATCTAAAATTGCTCGAATTTGTTTGAGTAGTGGAGAATCATTTGTATATTTCTCTCCATAACTTAAGTTAAATTCATAATCAAAATCAGGTGAGTTGATTCCTTGATTGTGTTGAAGGATCGTTTCTAGCTTATCTAGTGCCTTAACGATTTTTGCTTCTGGTGTTTTTGCATCTTCATATTCTTGCCAGAGTGATCGAATCAATATTTGAGGTTTATCATCTAAACATTCGGTTAATTGATAAAAATCCTGTTTTTCCTGCTGATTCTTAGTTGGAAATTGATCTTTCAGAATGGCTGGAATATCACCATGAATGGCTTCGCCAAGATCATGAATTAAACACATTTTTAGTAATTTCTCCAAATCAATGTCTTTAAATTGATCTGCAAAAATCATCGCCATTAAGCATAAACGCCAACTATGTTCAGCGGTACTTTCTTGGCGACCATTGGAAGTATGTGAAAATCGCAGCACATTTTTTAGTTTTTCCGCTTCTCGTAAAAAAGCTAAGCGGTTTTGAATTACGTCTAGTTCCATTTTCTTTCTCAAAATAAACCATATGTAATTTGGATAAACCCGATCTAAGATTAGATTGATAGACATCATCTAAGTACAACCAAGGATTTATCCAAACCGATGGTTGTGTGTTAACGATTGTCTAACTGTGGGCGTACTGATCTAAGCCCATGTAAATTAATTTGATAGGGCTGTCCATTAATGGATTTAATCAGTTTTTTCTTTCTTAGCTTGTTAAAAACGGCAAGGTCGCAATCGGACAGCAAGAAACCTTCTCGGCTATAGCACTCTACAGCGATGATTTGACCTGAGTCATTACGAAGTTTTACGATTTTTCCGCCTTTTGCTAAGACGTGCAGTGTCCGTTGTTCGGACTTAGATAAGTTCATGTTGTTATCCAGATAGAAATAATCAGAGGCAAAGTTAGGCTTAAAGCCCAAAAAATCGCGCAGATAACCAATTTCAATGTGCTATTGAAATTTAGTTACCAGATTACTGCTATCTCCAACATAAAACCCTCGATATGGATGCGATACGATATGTACCGAAGAAAATATTAATGCAAGTTGAATTAAAAATCAATCATGATATTAAAAAGAGGTTTTGAGTTGAGAGAAGTTGATGGTTATTTCTTTGAATGCTTTTGTTTGAGTTGTAAGTAGGCTGGTACCGATTTCTTAGCTTGCCGACGCAGCATCATTTTAATGTATAACACGATTGCAAAGCATGCCGTTGCTACTGTGAGCATCAACCCATTCATATAACTCATAACTGAGCTGACGTAACCTATAGTCGCAAGGCGACGCTGCATACGTTCAACTTGAGTGCTGGATTCAATTCCTGTAATCGCCCAAGTACATAAGTGTTCACAGTTGTTAATGATGAGGTGGTAGTGATTTTCATGCATACGTGAACGCATACGCCGTACCACAGTTTTGGCTTGGTAGCGTGGAGATTGATAATTCCTGATATAAATTGGCTTATCACGTGCAAAACGCTGGATAGACGTCATTTCAATCGGATGCTTTTTAAAAATATGGGCAAAACCAGAATAATGAATGACTCGTCCACGGCCTGCATAAATGCCGTGGTGACTATAACCAAAGTGTTTTACGATGAGGTGTGCGCCAATTGGGAAACGCGGATGTTTTTGCTGCATGCTGATACAAGGTTATTGTATTTACACTATTATTTTAGTGAAAAAATGTGAATCAATCGAGCCTATTTGCAGTGTCCAGTTCATGATTATGTGTGGTGTTTGTATCTGCTATTTTGCAGTATGCCTTGCTATGGGACAATGAAGTAAATCTAGGCTTAACTTCGTATTTATGATGAAAAAATGGTTTTTCCTATCGTTTGCATTTTTAGCGAGTTCGTCTGTGTATGCAATGCAGCATGAAACCTTGCAATTGAATCAACAAAAATATGATGTGATTAAAGTTGAGCATCTAAATCAGTTGCAACTATTTTTAAAGCAACCTCAGAGCAATCGTTATTATCAGAAGTTTGCAGCTATCCAAAAAGAGCTATCTGCTTGTGAGGAGCTTAATTTTGCAATGAATGCAGGAATGTATCATGCAGATTTTCAACCCGTAGGATTGTATATCGAAAATGGCAAGGAGTTGGCTAAGCTTAATGTCGCGAAGGGCTTTGGTAATTTCTTTATGCAGCCTAATGGTGTAGTTGCTTGGAATGACCAACAGGCTGTGATTAAAACCACTGCTGATTATACGCATGATCAATTTAAAGCAAAATTTGCAACACAGTCAGGGCCAATGTTGGTCTATCACGGGAAAATCAACAGCCAGTTTATTGCTGACTCGAATTCATTAAAAATTAGAAATGGGGTGGGTGTTAAAGGTAATCAGTTGTATTTTGTGATTTCACAGCAACGTATCAGTTTTTATCAATTTGCCCAGTTTTTTAAGCAGCAGTTGAAAATAGACAATGCATTGTATTTAGATGGCTCGATTTCCAGTGTGTATTCAGCACAAACCAAACGCCATGATAAAACTTTTAATTTAGGGCCAATTGTTGCAGAAGTGAATAGAGAGAAATGCATGTAACACTGAAGACCCTAATCTCTTAATAGAAAGAGATTAGGGAGGACTTATTTTTATTGGATCGGTGGCTTGATCATCGCAAGTAATTCTTTGCGGCTGTAACCTCGAGAAATCAGTACTTTCTTGATGCCTTTAATGACATCTTCATCTGTTGCTTTAACTAAAGCATCCAACAGTTGTTCATTGGTTTTGCATGAACAATCATTTTCAACGCAAGAAGTTTGGTTCTTGTGTTCGTTATATTGTTCATCTGCATTGAACAGTTTTTGCCAAAAACTCATAGAGCCTTCATATACAACCTAACATAGGTCGAAATATAGCCGCTTTAAAATAAAATACAAGTCAGCTTAAGTGATAAAAGCAGCAGTTAAACTTCAATTTTTTCGATGAGTCTTTTAAAGTTCAACGAAATTATGACATTTGAATGACTTGACCTTTGAAAAATATCATTTTTTTATAAATATACTTCGAATAAAAATAAAGGGTTACTCGAACCCTTTATAAATTACTGTTACGTTGAAATAATTTGTTTAAATCTTTTCAAGCAAAACACCTGATTCCACATGATGGGTAAAAGGGAATTGATCGAACATGGCGAACTTCACAATTCGATGGGTTTGGCAAAGTGTTTTTAAGTTGTCATGCAAGGTATCTGGGTTACATGAAATATAGAGAATACGTTCAAAACCTTGTAATAGTTTGAGCGTTTCATCATCGATGCCTGCACGCGGTGGATCAACAAAAACCGTGTCAAAGTCGTAGCTTTGCATGTCGATTTCAGCTTCTTGTAAACGTCTAAATTCACGTTCACCTTGATATGCCTGAGTAAACTCTTCGGCAGATAAACGCGCCACTTGAATATTCTCAATCTGGTTTTGCTCAATGTTCCATTGCGCTGCGTAGACTGAAGATTTAGCAAGTTCAGTTGCGAGAACACGCTTAAATTTCAAAGACAGTGGCAAAGTAAAGTTACCATTACCACAATACAATTCTAAAAGGTCTTTTTCGGACTTCTGTGCAGCATCACAAGCCCACTCCAACATATGTTGACACACTTGCGCATTAGGTTGGGTAAAACTACTTTCAATTTGTTTATATTTAAAGGTGCGACCGTGAACATTAAGTTGTTCAACCACATAATCATCGCCAATAATCACTTTCTGGCCACGGCTACGACCCATGATTTTAATATTCAGTTTTTCAGCTAAGGCTTTGGCCGCTGTTTCCCATTCAGCATCTAATTTACGATGGTAAATCAGGGTGACCAGCATCTCGCCACTTAGGGTTGAGAGAAAGTCTGCTTCAAAAACACGTTGCGATAGAATCGGGACTGCTTTTAATTCATCTAATAAACGTGGCATCAAATCATTGATGCTTTGATCTGCAATCGGAAACGCATCCACGCGGATAACTTCTTTTTGTTTTCCATCTTCAGCACGTTCAAACATGGCATAGAACAAATCATCCTCGGTATGCCAAATACGAAATTCTGCACGCATACGGAAATGCTGTTCGGGCGATTGAAACACTTCTAAAGCTGGTGGATTGAACGATGCAAACTGTGTAGTAATACGTTCAACTTTCTCTTGAAGTTGCTGTTGGTAAGATATGGTCATAAAAAAGAAAACTACAGGTGAAATCTAAACGGGAATGGTATCAAAAAAGCACGCTAAGGTGCAGGAAATTGTGATATTCACTTATTTATATGCTTAGCCTAGGGCGAGTACAGATTGGATAAAATCTGCTTTAATTTGCCGATATTGGTCTTGAGATAAGCCAATACATCTTTGTTTGAGCTGATTATATTGTTGTGTCAGGCTAGGTGAGTTTCTTAATAGATCCCGAAAGGTGATGAAATTGCAAAACTCTGAACCTGTCACCACGATTTGCAATGCCACATCATGTTGTTGTGATTCCAGCATACAAAGTTCATGAGTACGTAGTGTATCAAGTTTTTCTTTAAAATTAAGCTGTTGTAATTTTTCAAATGAATCTAAAAATTGATGGGCGGGTACTTCAATATAAATATCGAGATCACCTTTTGAAATTGCATTGGGAATGGCGGATGAACCAATATGCTCAACAATTGCAAAAGGAATAAGCTGCTGGATTTTATTTTTATAATCTTCAAAATGCTGAGCGCAGTTGGGTTGATATTCAGGGGCTGAGAAGAAATGCATCTAAATGGTCTCATTTTATAATAGGAATAAGGCGATCTAAAAAATAATAAAAAACCCGAACCATGTAAACATGATTCGGGCTAGGATGAGGAGCGTTTGAAGCTCCGCAAGGGATTTAAAAATTAATCTTCAGATAAAGTCATTAAGCTTGCGTTACCACCAGCTGCAGCAGTATTCACACTGATTGCACGTTCGATAACAAGACGTTCTAAAGGAATTTGTTCATTGGCTTGTAACTGGGTAATCCCGACAATCGCACCTGAACGATTCGCAACTTTAGTTTGCAAGTCTTGCAACTGTTCAACAGAACCATGATGAAGCACTGCATCAAACGCATCTTTTTCAACACTTGAAATCACAGTGATTGCATCTAAGACATCTTTTGGTAAAGATGCTTTGTGTTTTACTAAGAATGCATTGTCTTTCAACACAGCCGCAGTACTGCTGACGGAGAAAATCGCAAGTAATTGTTGAAGCTGGCTTGCTTCATCATTCGCAATTGAAAGCACACGATGACGAGGTAAGATAATGTATTGGTTGCTTTCACCCGTAGGGCCTTGCAACTCGTAGAACTTACCTACACCAAATGCTGGAATCGCTGTGATTGCTTGCGGCATGTTTTGGTTTGCCCAAGACAATAAGCTTTGATAAGCAACATTTGAAACTGCATCAAACTGAGAGATTTCAGCTTTCACCGCAAATGGGGTCGCCAATACTTTCTCTGAACAATGTTCCATCAAGCGGTACATATAAAGTGGACCACCCGCTTTAGGACCAGTACCCGATAAACCTTCACCACCAAATGGTTGAACGCCTACAACTGCACCCACGATGTTGCGGTTGATATATAAGTTACCCACTTCAGCACGCTGGATCACAGTATTAATGGTTTCATCGATACGTGTATGCAGACCCATGGTTAAGCCATAGCCTTTGGCATTGATACGGTCGATCAATTGCTCAAGCTCACCATATTTATAAGTGATGATGTGCAATACAGGACCAAACACTTCGCGTTCTAGATCGTCAAGGTTTGGCAATTCAATCGCTGTTGGCGGAACAAATGTACCTTGTGCAAGCGCTTGTTGGCTTACCGCATCGTTAAACATCAATTGATGAACAGGGTAGCCCTTAGATTTCATCTTTTGAATGTGCGTATCGATGGTTTGTTTTGCTTCAGTATCAATTACTGGGCCAATGTCAGTTTTTAAGATCGCAGGGTTGCCAACGATCAACTGTTGCATTGCACCTTTCAACATTTTGATGACTGTTGCAGCGCTGTCTTCTTGCACACATAAGATACGAAGTGCAGAACAACGTTGACCCGCACTGTCAAATGCAGAACTGACAACATCGAGAACCACTTGTTCAGTCAACGCAGATGAATCAACGATCATCGCATTTTGACCACCGGTTTCCGCGATTAACGGAATGGGTTGACCGTTTGGAGACAAGCGTTTTGCGACAGTCTTTTGCAAAATTTTTGCAACTTCAGTCGAACCTGTGAACATGATGCCTTGAACACGATCATCTTGGCTTAATTGCGCACCAACGGTTTCACCGCGACCTGGAAGAAGTTGAACAACGCCGTGTGGCACGCCAGCTTCCCAAAGCATTTGAACGGCTTGAGCTGCAATTAACGGTGTTTGTTCAGCAGGTTTGGCAATCACACAGTTACCACTCACCAATGCCGCTGCAATCTGACCAGAGAAAATCGCAAGAGGGAAGTTCCATGGGCTAATACACAATACGGTACCTAATGGCTTGACTTGTGCATTTGCAGGCAAGTTTTCGATTTGAGTTGCATAGTAACGCAAGAAATCGACTGCTTCACGAACTTCTGCAATAGCATTGGCATAGGTTTTACCACTTTCACGGCAAAGTAAGACCATCAACTCTTGAATGCGAGTTTCCATCAAATCTGCAGCGCGTTTTAAGCAAGCTGCACGTTCTACTTTGTCTGTGGCAGCCCAGCTTTGTTGTGCTTGTACCGCTGCTTCTAGCGCCAGTTGTACATCTGCGCTGGTTGCTTCATTGACATGACCAACAACTTCACTGTTTTGTGCTGGGTTTGTAATTGCAATCGCATTGCTTTGATCGTGGACTGTTGATTCAAATCCAAGTAATGGTGCACTTTTCCACACGTGATTACGAAGTTTTTGTGCAGTTGCATCTAAGTCTGTTAAAGGTTGATCGTTATTTAGATCAAAGCCATTTGAGTTTGGACGTAATGGGTAAAGATCATGCGGAAGTGGAATCGCAGGGTGTTTTAAGCCAAGCTGACCTTCATCTTTCGCAGAAGTTTGAATATCTTTGATTGGAGACTGAATCAAGTCTTCAACTTTTAAAGTCTTATCAGCAATACGGTTTACGAATGAGGTGTTTGCACCATTTTCAAGTAAACGACGGACTAAATAAGCCAATAAAGTTTCATGGTTACCAACAGGTGCATAAACACGACATGGAACACCTAATTTGCCATCTTCTTTAGAACCAACCACTTGTTCATACAATGGTTCGCCCATACCGTGCAAGCATTGGAATTCGTATTGACCAGGATAGTATTTGCTTGGATCAGCCAAGGTATAGATCGTTGCAAGTGATTGCGCATTGTGTGTCGCAAATTGCGGATACACTTGATCAGGTGCAGCAAGTAATTTTTTCGCACAAGCAATGTATGACAAATCAGTGTGTACTTTGCGGGTAAACACAGGGTAATCCGTCATACCATCAATTTGAGCTTTCTTGATTTCGCTATCCCAGTATGCACCTTTCACCAAACGGATCATCAGGCGCTTGTTACTGCGTTTTGCAAGGTCAACGATGTAATCAACAACGTAGAAACAACGCTTTTGATAAGCCTGAATAACGAAGCCAATGCCTTTCCAGTCAGCAAGCTTAGGTTCAAAACATAAACGCTCAAGCAATTCGAGGGAAATTTCTAAACGTTCAGATTCTTCAGCATCGATGTTTAAACCGATGTTGTATTGTTTTGCCAAGCAAGCAAGTTCGAAGACTTTGTTGTAAAGTTCATGATGAACACGTGCAATTTGTGCACGTTGGTAGCGTGGGTGCAAAGCAGAGAGCTTGATTGAGATACCAGGGCCATCATAAACGCCACGACCATTTGATGCTTTACCAATGGCATGGATCGCTTGCGTGTAGTCGTTGTAATAGCGGTCTGCATCATGTTCAGTCAGTGCAGCTTCACCCAACATGTCGTATGAGTAGCGGAAACCTTTGTGTTCAAATGGTTTTGCATGTTCAAGCGCTTCTTCGATGGTTTCACCTGTAACGAATTGCTCACCCATCATACGCATGGCAACGTCAACTGCTTTACGGATGATACCGCGACCACTACGCGCTAAAAGACCAGTCAAAACACTCGATAAGCTGGTTTGCTTTGGAGTTTCCATTAACTTGCCAGTTAACATTAAGCCCCATGCAGCAGCATTTACGAACATCAGGTTACTTTGACCGACGTGATCTTTCCAGTTACCTTGGTTGATTTTGTCACGAATCAATAAATCGCGTGTCGCTGTATCTGGAATACGAAGCAAAGCTTCAGCCAAACACATCAATGCCACACCTTCCTGTGAAGAAAGCGAGAATTCTTGGAGTAAACCTTGAACAATACCTGCTTTACCCGCCGAGCTTTTACGTTCACGTAAATTATGCGCTAGGCTAAACGCAAGTTCATAAATTTTCTGATCAAGTTCTGGGGAAATGTTGGCTGCTTCAGCAAGTACAGCCACTGCTTCAGGCTCTGCACGTCGCCAAGCCGTATTAATGCGTTGCTCAAACTCACTTTTTTCTTTAAATTCGGTGATATAACCGTCGATGTGAGCTGTTTCCATTTGTGCGGGAGTATCCAATGTATTCATACTAAATTCCAATAACAATCTCTAGAACATATTGAGTAGAGAGGTTTAGATAATTTATGATTACAGAATGAATCCCGAGTAACTCACTATAATTTACCCATTTTTTAGAGGAAAATTCAGTTGAATGGCCCTATTTATACACTAGATCGAACTGACCTAAAAATTCTGGATATTCTTCAAGCAGATGGGAGAATTTCTAATAGTAAATTGGCAGAATTAGTGAACCTGTCACCGACTGCGGTGATGGCACGTGTACAGAAACTGACAAAGGATGAATTTATTTTAGGGTATGAGGCAAAGCTCAATCCGAATAAGCTTAATGCAAATTTTTTGGTCTTTGTGGAAGTGTTATTGGATAAGACCACACCGCACGTGCTAGATGATTTTATTGATGCGGTGAACCAATATCCTGAGATCGTGGAATGCCATATGGTCAGTGGAGGTTTTGATTTTCTGATTAAACTACGAAGTGCGGGGATGGAGGAGTTTCGCCGTATTGCAGGGCAGATTTTATGGCAGCTCCCGGGTGTGAAGGAAACACGCAGCTATCCAGTCATGCAGGTGGTGAAAGACAGCTCTAAAATAAAAATTAAGTCAAAAACAAAATTTTAGATAAAAGAAAAGGGGCTCGAAAGCCCCTTAAATTTTGATCAAAATTATTTCATTTCACGCGCATAGATTTCATCAGCTTGTTCGAAGCGACTTGTCACCGCTGCATTTGGTGCTTTACCAAGTAAGCTCACCACAACGATGCTGATCAATGCAAAAACGAAGCCTGGAATAATTTCATAGATGCCGGTGTAACCGAAGAAATTTTTCCATAGGATGACTGTCAAAGCACCCACAACCATACCCACCAATGCACCGTTTAACGTCATACGTTTCCAGAACAATGAAAGAATAATCAATGGACCAAATGCTGCACCAAAACCAGCCCAAGCATAAGCAACTAAGCCTAGTACTTTACTTTCTGGGTTTTGTGCAAGAACAAGGGCAAGCATTGCAACCGCGATCACCATTGCACGACCAATCCAAACCAGTTCTTTTTGAGATGCATTCTTACGGATAAAGCCTTTGTACAAATCTTCTGTCAAAGCACTAGAACATACCAGAAGCTGACAGCTTAACGTACTCATGATTGCAGATAAAATCGCAGCAAGAATTACACCCACAACCCAAGGGTTGAACAAGATTTTGGTAAGTTCCATGAATACAGTTTCAGGGTTAGCCGTTACTGCTGCTGCAAACTCTGGGTGCATTTGGAAATAAGCGATACCGATAAAGCCTGAACCGACTGCACCTGCCAAACATAAAATCATCCATGTCATACCGATACGGCGTGCAGCTGGAATTGATTTTACCGAGTCGGCTGCCATAAAGCGGACAAGGATATGCGGTTGACCAAAATAGCCGAGACCCCAAGCTGCAGCAGAAAGAATCGCAACAACGCTTAAGTTTGTCGCAAAATCAAATGCATGTGGACGTACACTTTCAACAACTGCAGTAAACTCTTCCATACCAATGCCTAAAGACATGTAGGTCACGATTGGAAGCAGTAATAATGCAAAAATCATTAAGCCTGCTTGGAAAGTATCAGTCCAGCTGATCGCAAGGAAACCACCAATACACACATAACCAATGGTTGCGAATGCACCTAACCACAAGGCTGTGCTATATGGCAAGTGGAACAATGTTTCGAATAATCGTGCACCAGCGACCATGCCAGAAGCACAATAAATCGCAAAGAAAACAAGAATAATCAATGCAGATGTGACGCGTAGGATTTTCTTCTGGTCATCAAAACGACCAGTAAAGTAATCTGGTAAGGTGAGGGCATTGTTTTGTACTTCAGTGTGTACACGTAAACGTCCTGCAACCAAATACCAGTTTAACCAAGCACCGATAATCAAACCGATAGCAATCCACGATTCAGATAAGCCAGTTAAGTAAATTGCGCCAGGTAAACCCATGAGTAACCAACCACTCATGTCTGATGCGCCCGCAGATAAAGCGGTTACAAAACTGCCTAGACTTCGGCCTCCAAGAATATAATCGTCAAGGTTTTTGGTAGAAAAATAGGCGTATAAACCGATGCCAAGCATGGCCAGGATATAGACCACGAATACAACAACTGTGGGATTAGAAAAATTCATAATGGATGCCTGTCCTTACATATCCATAATTTGCAATCACACCTGAATAGCTAAAAAAATGATTTACTATTCTTGGGATTGATAAGGTCACAGATTCAAGCACAAATGATTTTTAAAATACTGTTATGTTTGTGTATTTTATTTGTATATTTTATGTAATTTAAAATAAGTGTATGAATCTTAATTTTTTAATTCAAAAAATAGGATTTTTTTTCATCAAAATATGAATGGTCTGCGTGCAAAAAAAACTCAAAATGTATGCAAAAGTTACAATTCATAAAATGTACAGATGTAGATTAAATTAAATCAGTTAAAAACTAGGCAGAAGTTTTGACATATAATGTTACAACAGCAACAATTCAGTGAAATTTGAATATAAAAAAATATAATGTTAAGCGCTTTTGCTAATGAAAAATTGCTTGGAATCTCTCATATTATTTCATTGCACCATTAGGGTGCATTGTCTGAGAGAAATGGAAAGTGGAAACGGTTCACACGGCAACGATAAGAATAGAGCATGATTTGCTCGGTGCAAAAGAAGTCCCAGCTGATTGTTATTATGGAATTCATACTTTACGCGCCATTGAAAATTTTAAGATTTCTTCGCAAAAAGTTGGACAAAATAGCTATTTTATTCGTGCATTGGCGCAAGTAAAGAAGGCTTCAGCTCAAGCGAATTTAAGTTTTGGTAAACTCACTGAAACTCAAAGTCTGACGATTCAACATGCTTGTGATGCTTTAATTACTGAAACTGAAAAATGGCAAGACTCATTCCCGATTGATATTTATCAGGGGGGTGCAGGCACTTCAATTAATATGAATACCAATGAAGTGATTGCTAATATTGCACTTGAATCATTAGGCCATCAAAAAGGTCAATACGATGTGATTCATCCAAATGATCATGTTAACAAGTCACAATCAACCAATGATGTCTATCCAACAGCGATTCGCCTATCAACTTACTGTTCTTTGGATGCTTTATTCACGCAAATGGATAAGTTGATTACTTCATTTGAAAATAAAGCGATTGAATTCCGCTATGTGTTAAAGATGGGCCGTACTCAGTTGCAAGATGCGGTGCCGATGACGCTCGGGCAAGAATTTCATGCTTTTGCGACCTTATTAAAAGAAGATGTGCGTTTGATTAAGCGTACCCGAGAAATGTTACTTGAAGTGAATTTAGGTGCGACTGCGATTGGCACAGGTGTTAATACACCAAAAGGTTATGCCATCAAAGCTGTATCCTGTTTAAAAGAGATTACAGGTTTGAATCTGGTCGGTGCAGAAGATTATGTTGAAGCAACCAGTGACTGTGGTGTATTCATTATTTTATCGAGTGCTTTGAAGCGTCTAGCATGTAAGCTTTCAAAGATCAGTAATGATTTACGTTTACTTAGCTCTGGACCACGGACAGGTTTAGGCGAAATTCAATTGCCTGAGCTGCAAGCTGGTTCTTCGATTATGCCTGCAAAAGTAAATCCTGTGATTCCTGAAGTGGTGAATCAGATTGCATTTAAAGTGATTGGTAACGATTTAACCATTACTTTTGCGGCAGAAGCAGGGCAATTACAGCTTAATGTGATGGAACCTGTGATTGCAATTTCATTGAATGAATCAATTGAACTGCTTACACATGCAATTCAAAGCCTAGATGAAAAATGTGTACGTGGCATCAAAGCAAATGAACAAGCTTGCCATGATGCAGTGATGCGCAGTGTCGGGATTATTACCTTGCTTGATCCACTCTTGGGGCATGCATTGTGTGATGAAATCGGTAAACAATGTATTGCTGAACATAAAACTATTCAAGAGGTGGTTTTAGAGCGTGATCTACTGACTCAAGCGCAACTGGATGAAATTTTCTCTTTTGAAAACTTGGTTTCTGAAGTCGATGGTATTCACGTAGATGATGTCGCTTAAATCCTGAAAATTAAGCTGTGATTAAAGCCCAGTTCAAATTGAATTGGGCTTTTTTGATTGCACTGAGAAATAATGGATTGGTGCAATAATTTGATCGGGTCATCATAAGCTTTTATTCCTGTGATCAAGTCAACTGACGTATTACAGATCATTACAGAGTAGGTGGTTGTCTTGTCTCGGCGGCTCACCTATGGTCTAAGAGGTGTCTTAAGAACACCAATGCTTAACAACAATAAATAAGTTAAATGACAAAGGTAGAATAAGGATGATGCATCACTTTATTAGACGCAGTTTAATCTCGATGGGAATATTGGTACTACCGATTATACCTTCATTGGTTTTTGCACACGGCTATGTACTGAAACCAGAATCTCGAGCCTATGCCTGTAAGTTAAATAAGAATACTCAATGTGGCAGCATTGTATGGGAGCCGCAGAGTTTAGAAGCTCCGAAAGGTTTTCCGCAGTCTGGACCACCAGATGGTCAAATTGCCAATGCCAATTTGAGTCAATTTTCAGAATTGAATGCCCAATCACCGACACGATGGGTCAAGACAAATTTGCCCACAGGTGCAAATGACTTTACTTGGCAATTTACCGCACAACATGTGACTCAAGGCTGGCGTTATTTCATCACTAAACAAGGGTGGAATCCTTCAGCTCCATTGGCACGTGGCTCTTTTGATCTGAATCCTTTTTGTACGGTGGATGGTAAGTACCAAAAACCTGCCAGCGTGGAAACACATCGCTGTTATGTACCTGCTGACCGAAGTGGTTATCATGTCATTTTAGCGGTTTGGGATATCGGTGATACCAGTAATGCCTTTTATAATGTTATTGATGTAAATGTCGGTTCAGGTCGTCCAACAACACCCGTGGATCCGCAACCACCGAAACCAGTTCAAAGCTGGAACGATATTGGTGATATTAATCCGCTTGATGACCTATCGGTAAATGATCGTGTATCGACACGAGTTTTTGATACCAATGGCGAAAATCCAAATTTAAAAACAGAATTACGAATTAGCAGTACTGCCAATGGTAGCCGAAATGTTTGGCCACGTTTATTAGCGGAGGCGATTAATCGAGAACATAGTGCCTTGCGCGCAGGTATTAAAAATGCACAGGGGGAGATTGTACCTCTAAGTGGCAAAAATGATGTTTATAGCAGTTTAAATAGTGGTATTCAGCGTGTTGAAATCAAAATTGAGCGTGCCCCGATCAGTGGTGATGGTTCTTATGATTTTGTTTATCCGAAGAATATCAGTACATATAAAGCAGGGACCACGGTATTGGGCAGTGATGGACGCACATATCAGTGCAAGCCTTTTCCTTATAGTGGTTGGTGTAGCATTCAAGCACATCAATACGTACCCGGCACAGGCTCGAACTGGCAGGATGCTTGGCTTTTAGTGAAATAATCAATGTTCTAACAAATAAAAAACCGAGGGTCTAACTCGGTTTTTTAATAGATCAGTCTGATTTATAAAAATTATAAACCTGATTCGTATTCGCTATTTGAAAGCAATTTTTCAACATCAGCCATATTGTCTGGCTTGATTTTGTAAATCCATCCTTTGCCATACGGCTCATCATTAACAAAATCAGGATCATCTTCAAGGTCAGTATTCACTTCAACCACAGTTCCAGAAACAGGCGCATGAATATCAGAGGCTGTTTTAACTGACTCAACAATGCCTGCTTGTTCGGTTGCGGTGACATGGCTACCCACTTCAGGGGTTTCCACATAGACTAAATCACCCAACTCATCTTGTGCATGATCAGTAATCCCTGTAACAACGAGGTCGCCCTCAATTCTTACCCACTCATGCGTACGTGCATATTTCAATTCTGCTGGATGATTCATGACAACTCCTTAACAATCTGTCGTATCATTTTTATTTGGTTTATACATGCTTTTCAATAAAAACAAAAGCTTTCGTGAACTTATAAATAAGGGTCTTTACGCCAGTTACTTGGGCTACGACCACTCCAACGCTTAAAGGCTCGGCTGAAATTCGCGACATCGGAATAACCGAGTTCATCTGCAATTTGTTCCAAACTATAATCGGTTCGAGACAGCAAAGAGGTTGCATGTCGGTAACGCACTTCATCCACGAGTGTAGAGAAGGATGTACCTTCCGCAGCCAATTGGCGTTTCAAGGTACGATCTGACATATGCAAGCGTTCAGCCACACTTTCAATACTCAGATAGTGCTGTTCTGAATTGGTTAAAATATCACGTACCCGCATTGCTAAACGACGACGTTCGCCTAGCGCTGAAAGTTCAGTTTCGCATTGGTTAATTGCAATTTGACTGGCAATGGGATCTGCATTGACCATTTTCAAGCCGAGATATTTTTTATCGAAGCTTGAAATCAGATGGGGCTGATTAAAACGCACTGTACTGGTTAATCGATCTTTATATTTTTCAAAGCCAGCAGGTTCAGGAAAGTCCAGATCAACTTCACCGCTGAGGTCATCAATGCCTGTGAGGGCTTTGGCCATGGTCATAATACCAATGGTTAAGCCTAAAATGATTTCAGTACGCAATGGCTCAACTTCAATATCACATTGTAGTTGTAAAGTTGCTTTAGGCCCGAAAGTCGAGAAATAGAGCTGTAAAAAGGGAAGGCGTAACTGAATGAAACGGCTTGCCAGAGCAATCGCATCGGTAATGTCATGCGCCGTCATAATGGCATAACCGATAAAGCCATGAATGGAAATACGCATCTGCGTACCTAGATGAAAGCCCAGTGTGCTTTCACCGGTAAGGCGTAAAGAGTGTTTCACCAATTCATTCGCAATCGGTGTTGGAATTCGATAGTTCGGATCAGCCAGTTGTTCGCTGGTTAAGTGAAACGGTGCAAACAATGTTTCATCGCTATATCCCCAGCGAGAAACGACATCTAATAGCAATAAGCCATAGACGCCTGGTATTCCTTGATCTTGACGAGTTGAGGTTGTTTTCATGTGCTTTCCGTGGCGCTCATCAATTTTGCCAATATCTTTTAAACATTTAAGTCTTAAACATCTTTACATGAAAAAAAATAATCAATCATAAAAATTGTTGGACAAAAGAGTCACCGAATATTCAAGAATCAAGTTGGTTTTCTAAAGACCATAATTTTGGTTGTTGATATTAATAGCACATCACCATATTGGTTCAAAGCTTGTGTTACGTAGCTGACGATACCACGATCATTTTTGGTTTTAGATGGCACAATTGCAGTAATTTCAATCTCTACGTGAATTTTATCGCCAACACGGGTTGGGCGAGGCCAGCGTAAGCTTGATTCAGTACCTAACAGGCCACCTGCAACAGGAAAGCATTCCGTCCATAAGCGCATGGTCACTGCAGAAGTATGCCAACCACTTGCGGCTAATCCTTGAAATATAGGATGTTCTGCTGCTGCTTGCTCATCCAAATGAAAAGGTTGGGGATCGTATTGACCTGCAAATTGTTTCACTTCTTCAAGTGTCATTTCATATTCGCGGCTGCTAAAACGATCACCAATATTTAAGTCTTCTAAATACAACATTATTCTGTGTCCTGAGTCACTCGCTGTTCAACTAAAAAACCACCTGTTTGGCGTTTCCATAATTGTGCATACAAGCCATCATTAGCAATCAGTTCCTCATGTGTTCCTTGTTCAGCAATTCGACCTTGATCAAGGACAATAAGGCGATCCATTTGAGCAATAGTAGATAAACGGTGTGCAATTGCAATGACTGTTTTGCCAACCATCAAGTCATTTAAACTACTTTGAATGGCAGCTTCAACTTCCGAATCAAGCGCACTGGTTGCTTCATCAAGGATGAGAATCGGTGCATCTTTGAGGAAAACACGCGATATTGCAATACGTTGACGCTGTCCACCAGAGAGTTTCACACCACGTTCACCAACGTAGGCATCAAATCCAACACGACCTTTTTGATCTGTCAGTTGGGGAATGAATTCTTCTGCTCTGGCTTTTTTAACCGCAAGTTGCACTTCCGCTTCAGTCGCATTTGGGCGACCATATTTAATATTTTCAGCAACAGTGCGGTGTAATAAAGAGGTATCTTGCGTGACTAATGCAATATTGGCGCGTAAGCTGTCTTGGGTAACATCATGAATATTTTGACCATCAATCAGAATACGACCTTGGTTGATATCGTAGAAATGAAGTAGTAATTGAATCAGTGTCGATTTACCTGCACCAGAACGGCCCACAACGCCAATTTTTTCACCAGGTTTAATGGTTAAGTTAAAATGCTCGATGACATTTTTTTGGTTATAAGCAAAGCTAACGTCCTCAAATCGGATTTCACCATGCTGAACTTTTAATTCAGTCGCATCTTTCTTATCCTGAATCTGGATCTGTTTACCTAGGGTGGTCATACCATCCTGAATGGTACCGACATTCTCAAATAGCATGGTGACATGCCACATTAAAAACTCAGCCATACTGTCTAGCTTCAGTACCATCGCCGTGGTTGCTGCAATCACTCCAATGGCAGCTTGCCCTTGTGTCCATAACCAAACTGATGTGCCAATGACACCAATATATAGAAATGCACTGAGTAGACGAATGCTGATTTCGTATTTGACCCCTAAACGCATTTGCTTATAAACCGTAACCATAAACTCTTGCATGGATTCTTTGGCATATTGGCTTTCACGGCCTGCATGCGCAAAAAGTTTTACAGTTTGGATGTTGGTATAAGCATCCGTTATACGGCCTGTCATGACAGCACGTGAATCCGCTTGTTTTTTGGAAATTTTACCTAAACGGGGGATAAAATAGCTGGCAATCACAATGAAAAAAACCAGCCACAACATTAAAGGAATAATAAGTACAGGAGAAATGGAGCCTAAGACCACACTAATCGTAATGAAGTAGATCAGTACATAAACCAGCATGTCACCTAGAATCATCCAGAATTCGCGCACAGCCAAAGCAGTTTGCATCACTTTGGCAGAAAGACGCCCTGCGAAGTCAGTATGGAAGAAGTCTAGACTCTGTTGTAATAACAAGTTATGGAAGCGCCAACGCATACGCATTGGGAAATTACTAAACAAAACTTGATGTTTCACTACAGATTGCAGGCTGACAAAGAAGATATTGGCAAAAAGGATGCTAATCAGGATGGTGAGGTTTTGTTGGTTATTTTCTAAGAATGTACTTGGGTGACTTTGTGTCAGCCAATCGACCAATTTGCCTATATAAGAGAAAAATAGTGCTTCGAAGCTTGCTGCGGCTGCAGTACATGCAATCAGAATAAAGAGATAAGGGCGGATGCCTTTGGTTGATTGCCAAACGAAAGCAAAAAAAGTGGTTGGTAATGGTTTGTTTAAGTCTTTCGTTGGATAGGGATCAACTAATTTTTCAAACCATTGCAGCATGCCGCATTTCCTCTAATTATACAGTACGATTCAGCTCACCCCTGTAGGATAGCAGAAAAGCTGCCAGAAGATGGTAAAAGAAAATAAATGATGAGAAAGGAAACAGACAATAGATCAAGCTTCTATTTTAAGTGAAGAAAAACTATTAGATGAATAGATGATAGAAATAGTAAGGATG
>NZ_JAZEZK010000028.1:0-55418 GCF_037028485.1 Acinetobacter sp. 102 | reverse complement strand
GATCAAACTGAATGGATCAAAGATCTATCAAGTCGTTTAATTAAATCATCAGACACGCCTGAAACACCCTATATATGCTTAGTAGATGGTGGTGTAAATTTACATCCTTTTCTTGAACCCTTTCTCAATGAAAGTGATTTACACACAGTGAACGAGGCATGGGGATATAATGATGAATATGGTCATGCAACTGGCTTAGCAGGTCTAGCATTAATCGGTGATTTCACAGATCATCTGATTCACAATAATTCCGTGCAAGTTAATCATAGAATTGAATCAGTTAAAATTATTTCTCAAAAAGAAAGTAATGATTCCAAGCTATACGGTAACTTAGTTAGAGAAGCTATAGCGACTCCAGAAACAACTAATCCTTATCGAAAAAGATTATACAGTATGGCTGTAGCAGCTATGGATGGGCGTGATCGGGGAAGACCATCTTCATGGTCTGCTGCTTTAGATAATTCTATATGCGACAATCTAAATAACTTCAAAAACCCTAAACTTTTTATCGTTTGTGCTGGAAATATTGAACCAACTCAAGAAAACTATTCAAACTATCCAAGTAGTAATCAAGTGACTGAGATTCATGATCCAGCCCAAGCATGGAATGCTTTAACAGTTGGAGCTTGTACTCATAAAGCTACAATTGATGAAGTGGGCACAGAATTTTGTACCCCAGTTGCAAAGTCTGGATCATTAAGCCCGCATAGCTCAACCTCACTTGTCTGGATGAATACCCAATGGCCCTATAAGCCAGATGTAGTCTTTGAAGGGGGCAATATCTCACATGATAGTAAATTCGGGACATTCTTTGACACTGAAAGTTTAAGTCTGCTAACACTTAATCATGAACCTCATATTGGAAAAAATTTCACCATAACATCTCAGACAAGCGCAGCCTCTGCCCTATGTGCAAAGATGGCTGCTGAAATTATGGGACATTATCCTAATTATTGGCCCGAAACAATTCGGGCCTTGATTGTTCATTCAGCAGAATGGACTGAAAATATGAAAAAAGATTTTTTAGCAGATGATGGAAAAAAATCAGATTACGTTAAGCTGCTACATCATTGTGGATATGGAGAACCTAATTTAAATAAAGCTCTTTGGAGTGCTTCAAATTCATTAAGCCTAGTTTGCCAAGAAAACCTTAAACCTCTCAAAAAGAGCGGAAGTAAAATAGATTTTAATCAAATTAATATCCATGATTTACCTTGGCCAAAAGATGAGCTTTTACAGTTAGGCCACACTCCTGTAAAAATGAGAGTAACACTTTCTCATTTCATAGAAGGAAATCCTGGAGCATGTGATGCCTCTTTTTCTGGAAGTAGATACCAATATGAATCTTTAGGTTTAAGATTCGAAATAAGGCGTCCTGCTGAATCAAAACCAGACTTTTTAAAACGTATTAATCGATATGAGAGAGAAAAGGGCGTTAAGTTTGAAAGTGCATCGACTGATAGTGGATGGTTAATAGGATCTAAAAAAAGAGTCCGTGGGTCAATTCACTCAGACATATGGATTGGAACAGCAGCAGACTTAGCGAACCGTGGAATGTTAGCTGTTTTTCCTGTAACAGGTTGGTGGAAAAACTCTATTAATAGAGAACGCTACAATATACCTATTCGATATTCACTCATTGTAACCATCACTACTCCTGACTCTGAAATTGATCTATACACAGTTGTTCAAACTCAGATTTTAAATGAAAGCTCTATTAAGGTCTAACGACAAAGTAATTAAAAATTTCATTTTAAAATAAATTCAAGCATTCACCTCTGCTGGTTAAATCTATAGAAAAATCGAGCATATTCTAGAAAGAGTTTAAAAAAGCTCTTTCTTTTGTGCTGCATACTAAAAATCTTTTGACATTTATATTTTTGATCATTAATTTAGTATCAAGCATCAATACTATGCTAGTCAGTCCACCGCTCAATTTTAGTTGAGTTGGCGAATATCCCCTTGTGATAATGTATATTTCTCTTCTTGAGATCAATCTTACTATCCTTATTGTATGCCATAAGGGTGATGTGGGCTGCACAATGAAAATGGCGAGCTATAAGGTTAGCACTTATGCAAAACTTAGTTTTTCCATCAGGATTATCTGTTCAACGAGCAAAAAAACGCGCTAAAGAACTTGTTAAAAGTGAACAAGCAAAAAACCAAACTGACGCACTTGATGCAATTTCTTTCAAAGAAATGAATAAACCATGGGCCTTGGCAATGGCTGAGCTTCAACAAAATTCAGACTCTTCAAATTATTTAATTACATTTGCTGATATTGAAAGAGTCTTGGAACAAGAACCTCTACTAGATTATAACGGTTTTGGTCACTCTAACTCACACCATGAGTCTTTTTATAAGCGGTATACATTTCAGGACTCTAAAGCTGAATATCTTCAAAATTTTAAGAAAAATAGAGAAAGCCTAAAAAAAGCACTTGATGAATGCCAGCGATGCTGTATGTATCTACAGCATCTGAAAAAAATAAAAGCTATTCGCTACAATCTAGGTAGTTATACATTGAAACATAGCGTTGAATACTACCACCGTCAGTTGAACCACTTTGATGATGCATATGTGTCAAATGGAGCTTTTATTTGTGCAGCACTACATATGGGCTTTAAAGTAATTCGAAAAAATGATATTAGCCCTAATGCTTGGATCTGTGCCAGTATACAATCAGATATCGTTATGTGGGGTAGATTGCTTGATAAACAAACTTCCTTACAGCCTAAAGAACTAAAGCTGTTAGCAGAGTTAAAAAAGAAGATTGGTCTCTGATCAAGTAGACATTTTTAGTTTACAACTATATTGTTAAATGAAAAATTAAAGTCTTAAACCAAGTTTAAGACTTTAATGTAAAATTTGAATGATATGAAATTTTTAAATAATTGATTTTATTGAACCATTAGTTTACAACTTTATTGTCCAAATACATGTTTGTACGACCCTGACTATAAAAAAAGCGCCATAAAGAAATTCTTTATGGCGCTTTTTTTATGATTATGCTTGTTATGACTTCAGCCATTTCATAGGCTAGATCACATCTAGCGTCTCATGATCGATATAGCTTGTGTTCTGCAACAGTCAGGTTAATAGCAGAAATACGCATGCATCAAGCCACATAACGTGTGGTTTTATGATTTAATAAAATGATTGAATTCAAAATAATGACACCAAAAATCGAGATCAAAATCAGCTTCCAGTCCACAAACAACAATGAGGTTAATAAAATCACCACATCAATACCCATTTGCACTTTTCCTGCTGGAATTTTAAAGCGTTCCTGCAAATACAACGCCAGTAGGTTGATACCACCCAAGCTCGAACGATGTCTAAATAGAATCAAAAAACTCACACCCATCAAGACATTGGCAAAAATCGTAGCGTAGATTGGATTGACATCGGATAGATGAAAAAATTGTGGAATAATTTCAGTAAACCCTGCCAATAATGCAACGGCAATAAAGGTTTTCACCACCAGCGCGATGCCCATCTTTTTATAAGCAAAATAATAAAATGGAATATTGATCAGGAAAAATAACACGCCGAACTTCAGATCGGTAATGTAGTGAATCAGCAAAGATAGACCTGCTGTCCCTCCCGTCATAATGCCTGCCTGCTGCAATAAAGTCATTGCAAAAGACAGAATGAATGTTCCGATCAACATTGCCAATGCATCTTCAATTTTAGAGTGCTGCTCAATCACAGGCATGACTGGACTTACCAGAGATACATTTTGCTCGGTATTCATAACGGTACAACTCAAATAGGAGAACAGCTAAAGGGAGAGAGATCTTTCAAAGAAAGACATGGCATATTTGATCATTTTTATTAAAATTTCGCAATTTATTCTTATATTTTTGCCATAAATGCAATTTATATTCAAAATAATCCATTTCGAATAGTCTATGCGCTTCGATCAGCCTTGCTCTAACTTTGTCTCAGATCTAGTGACAATAAAAATCCTGTTTTTATTTAATCGCAATTCCATTTTCTTTTAATTTTTCCAGCACAATTGAAGTATTGAGATTACTGACACCAAAGTTCTTGGAAGACAAAATCCCAATGAGTTTGACCATCTCATCCAGATTCTTAACTGCCACTTTAAGAGCAAAATCATAACTGCCTGTCAGTTTATGAATATCTTTCACAGCAGGTTCGTGCATCAAGAATTCAACAAAACGATCATGGGTTGCATCACTATAGTTTTGCAGTTTCACTTCAATAATGCCCATGATTGGCGCAGGATCAGCACTCAATGCGATTTGGGCATAATAACCCGTGATAATTTTCTTCTGTTCAAGCTGAACCCGACGACGTGAACATTGCGAGGTCGATAAACCCACCAATTCAGCCAATTCCTGATTGGCCAAGCGTCCATTCATTTGTAAATGATGGATAATTTTTTGATCAAAATCATCAAGTTCGACGGTCATAAAACGCTCAGCTTAGGTTTAAGGCATAATTGAACTGATGCTGGTGCATCAACCTGAGAAGTGTAACGCCTTTAGATCAATCAGCTCAAGCTTATGCCAAAATTGCAGCAGACTGAATCCGCTGAATCCCATGTGCTGACATACTTTGCCATGCACTGTGTAATGAACCATTCAAATCAATCGCTTTACAGGCATCCTCAATCACATAGGTTTTAAAACCCATCTGCACGGCATCCAAGGCTGTCCATGCCACACAAAAATCAGTGGCAATGCCCACAATATAAACCGTATCAATTTGATGTTCTTGAAGATAGCCCTTTAATCCCGTCGGGGTTTTACGATCGGCTTCCATAAAGGCTGAATAGCTATCAATATTAACGTGAAAGCCTTTTCGAATAATCAATTGTGCCGTTGGAATATCCAAAGCAGGGTGAAATTCGGCATCCTGTGTCCCCTGTACACAATGCTTTGGCCACAATACCTGCGTGCCATAAGCTAACTCTATCGTTTCAAAAGGCACTTTATGCGCATGATTGTCAGCAAAAGAAATATGTTGATCAGGATGCCAGTCTTGAGTCAGCACCACCGTTTCGAACTGATGCGCCAATTGATTAATCACAGGAATAATCTGATCGGCACCTGTGACTGCCAAGTTTCCACCTGGGGTAAATCCATTTTGCACATCGACAACAATTAATGCGCTGTGTTTTGAATCGCTTTGCATCTCATCATTCAACCTAGATTGCTCCTTGTACAATACGCTGCCTCATTGTTTCTGACTAGCCAAACAGACACAAACTTTTCATAAGATGAAAATCATTCAAGTAAAAGATGAATTAAAGTTTTCGGCTGTTTGACTAAAGCATATTGTTCTTATGCCGCCGATCAGTCATAATTTGCATAATTGTCATTCAATCGAATTCATTATTGAACGACGAATCAAAATACTGCAACCATCCAATATTTCGTTTCAACTAATTCAATCTCGGATGGGAAAATAGGATAGTTTTTTAAAATGACTCAGCTAGCACAGAATATTCAAGGCTCAATTGTCGCACTCGTCACCCCTATGTTTGAAGATGGTCGCGTAGATTGGAAGAGTCTTGAGAAGCTCGTTGAGTGGCACATCCAACAAGGTACACATAGTATTGTTGCTGTTGGCACAACGGGCGAAGCGTCTACATTAAGCATGGAAGAACACACACAAGTCATCAAAGAAGTGATTCGTGTAGCCAATAAACGCATTCCAATTATCGCGGGTACAGGTGCAAACTCAACACGCGAAGCCATCGAATTAACCAAAGCCGCTAAAGAACTCGGTGCTGATGCGGCATTGCTCGTGACACCATATTATAATAAACCCACACAAGAAGGCTTATATCAACACTACAAAGCGATTGCTGAAGCAGTTGATATTCCACAAATTCTTTATAATGTCCCTGGTCGTACTGGCGTTGATATGCAAAACGAAACCGTGATTCGTCTTGCCGATGTTAAAAACATTGTTGGGATTAAAGATGCAACAGGCGATGTGCCACGTGGTCAAGCCCTCATCGAAGGTCTAAATGATAAAATCGCAGTTTATTCAGGCGATGATGAAACTGCTTGGGAATTAATTTTGCTTGGTGCAAAAGGTAATATTTCGGTTACTGCTAACGTTGCACCAAAACAAATGAGCGAAGTTTGTGAAGCAGCTTTAGCTGGCGATCAAGCCAAAGCACAAAGTTTGAATCAACAAATTGCAAATCTACACAATATTTTGTTTTGCGAATCAAACCCAATTCCTGTGAAATGGGCGTTGCATGAGATGGGATACATTAGTACAGGTCTACGCCTGCCTTTAACCGCTCTCGCAGAACAATATCGTGAACCGCTCCGCACAGATTTAAAAACTGCGGGCATTATTTAATACGAGCAATTTATGATGCAATTACGTCTTGGTGTTGTCCTTGTCATTTCAGCTTTAAGTTTGGCTGGTTGTGGTCGTTTTGCCCTCAATAATCATTCTTTAGATTATAAAAAAGCGCAAGCGCTTGAACCACTCAAATTCCCTGAGAATGCAACGGTAAGACCATTCACGCCATTGTATCCAGCACCGACGGTTGATCCACTAGCGATTCAACATGCGCCAACATTTGAGAACACAACTGGCAACCGTTATGCATTGCCTCGTCCAGAGTCAATGAAAACTGCAAGCAATACCACTGAAGCAGCAGCAACGACTTTAGGCCGTCCACAATTGGTGATGGATGGGAATAAAAACCCATTACTGAAAGTGGAAGGTCCAACAGCAACTGCTTGGCAATATGCCTTTGCAACCGTGAGCAGCCTCAACTACAAAGTCATCTCTCAAGCAGATCATGGCTACGAAGCAACGATTAAGGTCGGTGAACAAAACTACCTGTTGAAGCTTTCTGCGGTTGGCTCAAGCAATACCATTGCCCTCTTCAAACTCGACACGACTTTTGCAGAACCAGCAGTTGCAACTGAAGTGTTAGCCCAGATTTACCAAAATTGGCCAGCCTAGTCGTTTACTAGGCATTTTTTTCAAAAGGTTCCTCCATGTTAAAACAAACCTTGCTCTATACTGGTAAAGCTAAATCTGTATACGAGACAGATAACGCTGATCACCTGATTTTGGTCTTTCGTGATGATGCTTCGGCATTCAATGGCGAAAAAATCGAGCAACTCGATCGTAAGGGCAAGGTCAACAACCGTTTTAACGCCTTTATCATGGACAAATTAGCTGCTGCAGGTATCGAAACGCATTTTGAAAAATTGCTTTCTCCAACTGAAGTGCTGGTTAAAAAACTCCAGATGATTCCTGTTGAATGTGTGATTCGTAACTATGCAGCGGGTTCATTGTGCCGTCGTTTAGGTGTTGAAGAAGGTAAGGAATTAACGCCGCCAACATTCGAATTGTTCTTCAAAGATGATGCGCTTGGCGATCCAATGGTCAACGAATCTCAAGCGATTGCTTTAGGTTGGGCAACTGCAGAACAGCTTGAAAAAATGAAAGAACTCACTTACCAAGTGAATGATGTACTTAAAGCATTATTCGATGCAGGTAATATGATTCTGGTTGATTTCAAGCTTGAATTCGGTGTGTTCCATAACCGTATCGTATTGGGTGATGAATTCTCTCCAGACGGTTGCCGTTTATGGGATAAAGATACCAAGAAAAAACTGGATAAAGACCGTTTCCGCCAAGGTTTAGGTGGTGTGGTTGAAGCTTATGAAGAAGTTGCTTCTCGTTTAGGTATTAACTTAGATGACATCTAAGTCTGACTAAACTTTTGTTTCTAAAAAACCAGCCCAATCAGGCTGGTTTTTTATTTTCTATTCAAAAAAACGAACATCATTTTAAATATCAATACCATATAAATCATTTACTTAAAAAGCACTACATCAGCTTTGCAACTTTAATTCTAACCTTATGTTTTTATATTGTTTTTGAAAATATTTTGATCCTCCTACCATGTTCACAAAACTTGAGTTAGAAGATCAAAATGAATTCTCCCCTTGTAAAAACTTTTCCTTTAAGTCTAAGTACTAGCCTGATTTTGCTGGCCCTGTATAGCAATGTACATGCCGCTGAGAACAATCCCGTAGAGCCCGAACAAGTCAAAACGCTCGCAACCATTGTCGTTACCGGAACTCGCGCCAACAATCGTTCGCAAACAGAGTCCTTACAACCCATTGATGTGATCAGTGCCAAAGAACTGACCGAACGCACCGGCTCCAATGAACTTGGCACAGCGCTCTCTCGAATTATTCCTTCAATTAATTTTCCACGTCCAACCGTGGTGGATGGAACTGAACTGGTTCGCCCTGCCCAACTGAAAGGACTTGCACCTGACCAAGTACTGGTTTTGGTTAATGGGAAACGTCGCCACACAGGCGCCTTTATTAACCTTGGCGGGACCATTGGTCGTGGTTCCGCCCCAACCGATTTAAATGCGATTCCGATCTCAGCGATTAGCCGTGTCGAAGTACTGCGTGAAGGCGCATCGGCTCGCTATGGTTCCGATGCGATTGCAGGCGTGATTAATATTATTCTGAAATCCAACCCGACACATGGCGAAGCTGGGATTAAATACGGGATTTATAACAAGGGGGATGGTGAACAGAAGCAATCCTTTGCTTCGGGTGGGACCAAACTGAATAATTATGGCTATGCGATCTTTTCAGGGGAATGGCAGGATAGTCAAGCCACCAATCGAGCAGGTGCTGACTTACGTGATCCCAAATCAACCACTTATGGACAGCGCACTTTCCGTTTTGGTGATCCAGATTCCGATGAAGTCAAAGCAGCAGTGAATCTGGGTTATGACCTCAGTGATCATACCGAGCTGTATTCTTTTGCGACCTATAGCCATCGTAATGCAAAAACTGCTGGATTCTATCGTTTAAGCAATGCCTCCAATAATATTCCTGCCCTGTTTCCCAATGGCTATCTGCCGATCATTCAGGGCCAACTCGATGATTTTGGCGCAGTTGCAGGGATCAAAGGTGATTGGTCTGCATGGCATTATGATGCCTCGGTGAATTATGGTTTAAATCGTTATGATGTCGATACCAAGACCATTAATGTCGATCTCTATAAAGATACCGCTACCACGCCTTTCGGCTTTCAAAATGGCACACTGAAAAATGCACAAACGGTAGTGAATTTTGATGTTTCTCGAGAGTTTAATCTTGCAGCACTCGCCAGCCCACTGAATGTTGCCTTTGGTACGCAATATTTGAATCAGAAGTATCAAATCCAAGCGGGTGATCCAGCATCTTATTATAAAAGTGGTTCTTCTGGTTTAGCGGGCTTTCGCTCTGCCGATGCTGGTGAATGGTCACGCGACAGTTATGCGGCTTATCTGGATTTAGAGGCCAATTTAACTGAAAAACTCTCAGCATCTACAGCCTATCGCCATGAATACTACAATGATTTTGGTCACACCGATAATGCATCATTGTCTTTGCGTTATGCCATTCACCCAGCGATTGCGGTACGTGGTAGCGCCTCTACAGGTTTCCGTGCCCCAAGTCTTGCCCAACAATATTTTGCCCAGACCTCTTCTCAGCTGATCAATGGTCAATTTGCTGAAGCAGGAACCTTCCCCACCACGTCATACGTTGCTCAACTGCTTGGTGCCGAACAACTTAAACCAGAGAAATCTAAAAACTATAGCGTGGGTTTGGTCTTGACGCCTACAGATCAACTATATGTGACTCTGGATGCTTATCAAATCGACATTGACAATCGAATTAGTCTGTCTTCCAATATCAATGCCAGCAGTGCAACCGTTCGCCAGTACCTGAATTCAAAAGGGATCACCGACACCAACTTCAACACAATTCGTTATTTCAACAATGCCAGCGATACCCGCACGCGTGGCGTTGACTTAGTTGCGACCTATAAATGGACTGATTTGCCTTATGGCGAACTGAATACCTCACTGGCCTACAACTACAATAAAAATAAAGTGACCCATGTGGATGGCAATCCAGCCATCTTAGATGCGCTGGGCATTAACCTCACGCGTCTGGATCGTCGTGAGCAATACGGTTTATTGGCTGGTAGTACCCCTGAACATAAATTCAGTTTAGCGAATGACTATAAGCTTGGAAACTTCACTGTGAATACCAATCTCACACGTTATGGCAGCTTTAAAACCTTTAGTAATTCAGGCGAAGCCAAAGACCAAAAATTCTCAGCCAAATGGTTACTCGATTTAGCGTTGTCTTACCAATATCAAAACTGGAACTTCACGGTTGGTGGCGACAATATTACCGATGTATATCCTGATAAAGATGTCTACGATATCAACCAACCCACAGGTGGTAGCTTGCCTTATAGTCAGTTCTCACCTTTTGGCTTTAATGGCGCGTTCTATTACGGCAAGATCAATTATCGTTGGTAATATAAAAAACCGAGCCAGATGGCTCGGTTTTCAGTTTAATTCTGCGCGTTCTGATAAATCAGTTTGCCTTCTTTATAGGTTGCCAGCACTTTAATGTTTTTAATCTCACGACTCGGTACAGTCAGCGGGTTCTGATTCAGAATCACCAAATCAGCCAATTTACCATGGCTTAAAGTACCCTTGTTTTGATCTTCAAAGTACTGATACGCAGCCCAATCTGTCATCGACTTTAATGCCAGATATGGGCTAATACGCTCATCTGCACCCAAAACATAATTGCTCCGTGTTACTCGGTTCACGGTCGCATCCAGCATCATCATGCTACTCGGTGGGACCACAGGAGCATCATGATGCTCCGTAAAGATCAGATGCTTTTTTAAAGCGGTTGCAGTTGGCGAAATATGGGCAGCTCGAGTTTCGCCTAAGGTTTGTTGACGATGCCAATCGCCCCAATAAAAGGTATGCAACGAGAAGAACGAAGGAATAATATCTAAGGCCTTAAGCTGATCCAGCTGATCATCGCGAATAGTTTGTGAGTGGATCAATACGCTACGACGATCTGCTATTCCTTGTTTTGCTGTGGCATCTTTCACTGCCCCAATAAACTGATCAATCGCCGCATCCCCATTGGCATGGGCAAGCACCTGCCAACCATGCTTAAAGGCTAAATTGATATAGTCCTTGACCTGCTGATCATTACTCATGGCAGGATAGCCCTTATACGTCTTATCTTTACCTTCAGGCGGCACAAGATAAGGCTGGGTCAGCCAAGCCGTTTTCCCTTGAGGTGAACCATCTAAACTGATTTTCACTCCACCAATCCGAAAATGATGATCATACTGTCGCTGGCTGCCTTGCTTGAGCATATAGTCTTGGCTGGTGGTGATATCGGGATAAGAAACAACATCAATTGGCAGTCGATTTTGCTTGGCTAAAGCATGCCACATTTCAGTGGTCCCTTGATCCGCCCGCCCTTCTTGTACCGTGGTAAAACCATTTTTTACATAGGCATCAATGCCTTTTTCTGCAATTTGGAACATCACCGCAGGGGGTACATCTTTAAAAATTGAGCCAATTGCGGTAAATAAAGCAGATTCTTCTAACACACCGTTGGGCACATTTGAGCCTGCTTCACGGCGAATCACGCCACCTGCTGGATTCGGGGTATCTTGATTGATCTTCAGTAATTCCAGTGCCTTATGATTCACAGAGGCCAAATGCCCCGATTGATGCAAAATCATCACCGGTTGGTCTAGAGACACCCGATCTAGATCGGTTGCCGTCGGATGACGCTGCTCATTCAGTTGTGCGTCATCATAGCCATTTCCCAAAATCCAGCCGCCCATGGTTTTAATTACGGATGGATTTTGGACTTTCCAATTATTCAGCACGTTCACCAAAGAGTTAATATCTGAGACCTGACCATCAGGCATTGGGTAGAGATTGGCGACCATTTGATGGAAACCGACCATATTCACATGACTATGCGCGTCAATAAAACTTGGCAATAAGGTTCTATTTTTTAGATCAATCGATTGAACTTTTTTATCGGCCAAGCGTTCAGCCTGCTGCTTTGAGCCGACAAAAACAATTTTTCCATCCCTTACCAACAGGGCTTCTGCATATTCAGGACTGTTGCCTGACATGGTCAGAATCGGGCCACCATAAAACAGTTGTTCTGTTGCAGTGACAGGCACTGCCGTTGTTGCACAGCCCACTACAGCCAGTGAAATAGAAGTGAATAAGGCGCAACGTTTGAGATAAGTACGGTTCATGAATTAAAACCCATATTTTTATTATGTCTTTTTTGATTAAAGCGGATTCCGCTTGTAATAGAAAGCATTCACTGATTATTTTTGTAATGTTTGGTCAAGTTCCGAGCAGCCCTACATAGGCTCTGCACACGACCTAGTACGAGGTTCAAAACATTTTTGCCAGTTTATTGGAGATTTTAATCGCAAGATCATCGACATAATGACTATACGGCTGTGCCAAAATAATGCTCAGCAGCACAATCAGTAAACTTGCCAATAATCCTGCATTTAAATAGGAGAATCCCCATTGCACATGCAATAGATTAAACAATGGAATCCCCAAAGCATAAAGCACAGCAAGATGAATTAAATAAATGGAAAATGAGATTTTACCTAGAAATACCAAAACAGACCGATCAAAAAACTGTGCTAACCATTTGCCTTTGAGTACTGCATAAACAATGCAAAAGCCGCCAATAAAGTTGAGGTAGTCATATGTTTGTTCACCGAGGAACTGGCTAAAAATCTGATAGCTTGAGCTACTGTTATGTGCGCCACAAAAATACAATCCCAACAAAAATAGCAGTACTGAAACTGCTGTACTCAGTTCTGCGGCATAGAGAAATAGTCCCATCCCCAAAACAAAACTGAGAAGACCCAACAACACGGTTTGCGAGATCATATACCCTGTCACAATGCTGATGATGAGAAATAGACCACATAGAATTGGCAGCTTGCCATAGAGATAGCAAGCCAGATAAATCACCAGTGACCCAAGCAACTCAATTTGCATGGTCCACAGCACCCAGTTATAACTGGAATCGCCAAATAAGAATGCGCCAATACTGCCTTCATATAAGGCGGTGCCCAGTTGCGGATGTGGGTTGGCGAGTGCTGCTCCCCATTCGGAAACATGCGACACATCTACAGGTACAAAACACACCAGATAAGCAACAATACAAGAGACGAAGGCTGGAATGGCCAAGCGTGGGTAACGTTTGACCAAGGAATTTTTCAATTGCGTTGCGGTATTGTGCTTTTTAAAACTGGATAATGTCAGTACAAAGCCACTTAAAACAAAGAATACAAAAACCGCGCCTGTACCTGAATAAAAGAAGGCCAAGGGCGAGTGATGTAACTGCGCAAAAAAATCATATTGCGGTACAGCACTCACATCAAAATTATGCAGTTGCGGAAAAAAGGTCAGTGATAGATGTGACAACACAACGGCGAGACATGCCAAGCCTCGGATACTTTCCGCAGCATTAATTTTGTTTGTGGTCATGGTGGAGCTTGATCATCCTTGATAAGCGGGATGATGCGACCTTTTATCTGTAGTGTCTAGAGGTCGCTTACAAAAATACCGTGACTGTTCAGCGCATCAGCAAGACCCAGCAAAATCAGACAATTTTTTAGTGTTTTTTCTGCGTTGCTAGCCAGCATAGAATCGAGCCTAAACACACCATAAATGCGCCATACCAGAAAGAAAGGCCTAATGGCGTACTGAGTAAAATTGCCGAGAAAAAGGCAGATAAAACTGGAATAAAATAGGATGCACCTGCCAATAACGTCACATTGCCATGCAAAATCCCAACATTCCAAGCGGCATAACCAAAGCCCATCGCTGCTGCCGCAAAAAATAGTGAAATTGAAGAAGGCCAATCAAAATCAAAACTACCGCCCCCCATCAATGCATATTTAATCCATAGCACCACCGAGACGAGGATAAAAAATAGGGTGATGCCATTGGTTCCCTGCGCAATTCTCGCTGTGAGCGTGCAGTAGGCAGCCCACAATAATGTTCCAATAAAGGCAAGCCCATAACTGAATGGGTTGTGCTGGATGTTTTGCAGCATCCCTGCCAAATCCAAGCCCTGCTCTCCACCGAGCACCCAACAGATCCCCAATATTGAAATGATAAAGCCAGGAATAATCAGGACATTGGCTTTTTGCTGATTAAAAACAATGGCCGCCACCATGGTAAAGGTCGGCCATAAATAATTGACCATTCCCACTTCAATCGCCTGTCGATTATTATGGCTATAGCCAATCGAAAGCGATAAACAAATTTCATAAGCAACAAATAAAATGCTGCCCCAGATCAAATAGGCTTTGGGAAAGCTTTTGAGGCTGGTCCAACCAACCGAGAAAAACAGGAAAATTGAGGCCAGTGTATAAATCAGTGCTGCACCGCCCACTGCGCCAAAATGACTACTGACATCCTTAATTAAGGCAACGATCAAACTCCAGAGTAAGATCGCGACCAATCCAATCAGTGTTGCTTTTTTTGCGTTCATTTTTATACAAATAGAATATTGAGGCCAAAGCAAAATCTATCGATGCGATTCGGAATCTTGCTCTGGACAATTTTAAAATGATCAGTGAATTCACCGAGTTTTGATTACTGCTGCTGTTGTTCCTGCTGCCAACGACGTTGCTGCAAACGTTCGCCTTCGACCTCACGTTTATTTAAGGCTCGTTCGTACAGTTTGGTACCGCGTAATTCTGGAGGCAAATAGTCCTGTAACACGAAATGTTCAGGATAGTTGTGCGGATACAGATAATCCACCCCATAGCCTTGCTGCTTCATCAACTTGGTTGGCGCATTGCGTAAGTGCAAAGGCACAGGCAGGTTTGCGGTTTTTTCTGCCAACTCTAAGGCTTTGTTAATCGCGAGATAGGTGCTATTACTTTTCGGGCTAGTGGCCAGATACACGGCACATTGGCCTAGAATAATACGCGCTTCAGGCATCCCCACCGCTTGGACTGAACGGAAACACTCCCCCGCCAATAACAAGGCATTTGGATTGGAATTGCCGATATCTTCCGATGCCGCAATCAACATACGACGTGCAATAAAGACTGGATCTTCGCCACCTTTTAGCATGCGTGCCATCCAGTACAGGGTTGCATCTGGATCACTGCCGCGAATCGATTTGATAAATGCCGAAACCAGATCGTAATGCTGCTCACCCGATTTGTCGTAACGCGCAATATTTTGCTGCGCAACTTTAACGACGATGGCATTGGTTACGAGATTTTCAACATCAGGTTCAAAAGTACTGGCAATCAAATCAATCAGATTGAGTGCCTTACGTGCATCACCTGCCGCAAATTGAATCAGCGCATCATATTCTTCAATCTGGATAAAACGTTCTTTTAAGAACTTATCCGTTTGAATTGCTTTATTCAGTAGGGTTTGAATCGCTTCAGCACTCAGATTATTCAGGGTATACACCTGACAGCGGGACAACAAGGCACTATTCACTTCAAAGGAAGGATTCTCTGTAGTCGCCCCGATCAAGGTGATTTTGCCTTTCTCAACCGCATTGAGTAATGCATCTTGCTGCGATTTATTGAAGCGATGGATCTCGTCAATAAACACCACAGGGGTCAACAAGTCACCACTTTCCGCAATCACCTCACGGAGCTCTTTCACGCCTGTATTGAGTGCAGATAGGCTGATAAAAGGACGATCCACAGCCTGAGCCAATAACAATGCAATCGTGGTTTTTCCGACCCCTGGAGGCCCCCAGAAGATGATCGAAGGCAAATGCCCTTGATCAATCATCTGACGTAAAGGGGCATTTTCACCCAGCAAATGATCTTGTCCGATAATTTCGGACAAGTCACGAGGACGTAAACGTTCAGGTAAAGGAATATGCGTATCTGACATCATCACTGGCTTTATGATCTTTTACCCTAGTCTATTGTGTCTGGCTCAAATCTACAATTTGAATCTGCACTCACGCGACATTCTATTGCGCGCTGTTGTTCTGAACCAACTGTTGCATCACCCGATAGCTGGCTTTGATCCGCTCTTCATTGGGAAAATTGGTATTGGCTAACATCACGATTCCAATTTTTTGCTGCGGAATAAAGGCCACATAGGCACCAAAACCATTGGTTGCTCCTGTCTTATTAAAGAAGGTCGCAGGCGTGGCAAGCTTTGGTTGTTTAATCGCTGTGATTGCATGACTTTCTAACGCCATTTTGCTCGAGTTACCCTGTAACAGTGTTTCAAGTGATACTGGATAGGCATACTGTTCCCAGCCCAAGCCTTGGGTCATTGCACCCACTTTAAAATAGCCCACATGGGTATTTTCAATCGCTTGGCGAAGCGGTTGTTTGAACTGCTGCGGATTGATTTGCGCATCGAGGAATTTCAGCATATCCGCACTGCTACTTTTCAGCCCATAAGCTTCTGCATCAAACATACCTGGTGAAACACGCATGGCTTGATCGGCTTTGTATCCCCAAGCATATTGCGACATGTGCTGCTCAGGTACCCGAATAAAACTTTGTGTCATGCCTAGTTGTGGCAGTAAGGTTTTTTCAATCAATTCGCTATACGGTTTTTTCATTGCCAAGGCAGTGACATAGCCCATCAAACCAATACTTGGGTTGGAATATTGGCGGGCAGCACCGACTTTGGTTTTTGCTTGCCAAGTCTGAAAATACTTGATCATATCCTGTTGCTGCAGCACCTCATCAGGAAATTGCAGCGGAAAGCCACCTGCATTATAAGTTCCAAGATTCAATATCGTGGCACGATTGACCGCAGTATTTTTCAGTTCAGGGAAATATTTGGCAGGATGATCCGACAAAGACAGTTGCCCTTGTGCCTGTGCATAAGCCGCTAAAGTCGCATTAAAGGTCTTACTGACCGAACCAAGTTCAAATAAAGTACTATTGCTCACTGCTTGCTGGTTTTGCTTTGAAGCAAGCCCATAATTCACGAAATAATGTTGACCATTCAAGGTCACAGCAACAGCCATCCCCGGAATTTTATATTGCGCCAATAAAGGCTTAAATTGCTGGTCAACAATGGTTTGAACTTGTTGCTCGGTCAAATTTCCAGCCCAAAGCGCTGAACTGCAGGACAACAGTCCTGTCAATAAATATAGTTTTTTTAAAGTCATAGAAAAGGCTTTCGGTTGATTCATTATCTGTATCACTTGGAGTTAAAATTCAATTGGTATGCAGTTTAAGTAATTTGGCTCTTGGTCCATCTTCGATCACCCAGATTGAACCATCTTGCGCTTGATGTAGGCCACGAATTCGTTGTTTCATCTCAAGTCGTTGAACTTCTTGGACTGGTTTTGCAGCTAAATCCACCACCACAATAGCTTGAGAGGATAAACCACCAATCAACGCTTTGTGTTGCCACAGAGGAAACTGCTGAGCTGAATAAATGATTAAGCTAGACGGTGAGATCACAGGTGTCCAATCGATTTCAGGGGCTTTAAATTCTGGACGGGTCTCATGATCAGGAATCGGCAAGCCTGAATAATGGTCGCCATTCGAAACTGTTGGATAGCCATAGTTTTCTCCTTTCACAATACGGTTTAATTCATCACCACCTTTAGGGCCCATTTCAACCACCCACAGTTGCCCTTGCTGGTCGAAAGCCATACCCAATGGATTACGATGACCCAGTGACCAAATCTCTGCAGTGACACCGCCCTGCTGATAAAACGGATTATCTTCCGCAGCAGTTCCATCTGCATTTAAACGCAAAACCTTACCTAAATTACTTTTTAAATCCTGTGCAGGATCAAACTTCTGACGCTCACCTGAACTGACCCAAAGTTTGCCATCGGGACCAAACTGCATACGATGACCATAATGGCCTTGCCCTGACACTTTCGGCACTTGTTGCCAGATGGTTTTTAAATCCGTGAGCTTGGGTTGCTTGGGATCAGATAAATCCAGTTTTGCATGTGCAATCTCTGCACTATAGCCACCCTGACCTTTGCTGGCATAACTCAAATATAATTCATGATTTTGCTGAAAATCAGGATGCAAAATGACATCGCCTAAACCACCTTGCCCACCATAACTGACAGTAGGAACGCCAGCAATATTGATACTGCTCTTAGTTTTGGGATCAAATAATTTTAATTGCCCTTTGCGCTCAGTGATCAATAAACGTTGGTCTGGCAAACTTGCAATCGCCCACGGCTCATCAAATTCAGCAACGCTCTCAACCCGATACTTTTGTGCAATGCGCTGACTTGACGCTTGTTGTGCTGTATTTTGTTCTGGGGTTTTAGAGTTGCTTTCATTGGCACCACACGCAGCCAAAAATAAAATGCCACTGTAGAGCCAAGGTGTCATCAACAGTTTGTTCATGGCTTATCTCCCTCGTTTATTCTTCATCTTAGGGAACATCGCCAATAAAAATACTGCAAAAGTGTTGTTTTTATGATCATCATGTCTTATTGATTTGCTAGCCGCGATTACCGTATCCAACGCACAATATAATCTTCAATTTGTTCTTCATCGATTTCAGTTTCTGAAATACAACGCCCTGCAGCAGATTTCTTTGCCTTGATCACACTTTGACGTGAACCTGTATTGAGGTAATGCCATGAAGGTAAATTCTTACCTTCACTTAATCGACGGTAGGCACAGCTCGGTGGTAACCAAGAAATTGTGCTGAGTCGTTCAGGCGTCAGCTGGATACAATCCGGCACTTGCTGCTGACGGTTGGGATAATCAGAACAGCGTGCGGTTTTACAGTCCAGTAATTTGCATGCCACTTTGGTATAGGCAACCTCTGCGGTTTCTTCATCTTCTAACTTAACCAAACAACATAAACCACAGCCATCACACAATGCCTCCCACTCCGCATTGCTGAGCTGATCAAGCGGATAGTGTTTCCAAAAGTTGGGGCGCAGTTCGACGGACATACAGAGCTTTCAATATTAAAAAAAATGAACTTCTTATTATAGCATTCATCTTTGCTTTGCTGACTTCAACCTCTTTTAATTGATTGAGCACTTCTTTAAGTATTAAACATTTAAACCACATAAACACCACATTTTGTGCAAAAAACACACGTTATAGTGGACACATAACGAAAAATTAGGAGGACACGACATGTTCCGTTGGGCCATTATTTTTGCAGTCATCGCACTCATTGCCAGTTTATTAGGTTTTGGTGGTGTAGCAGGTTTATCCAAAGATTTCGCAGTAATCTTATTGGTTGTTGCCGTCATCTTAGCAATCGTTGGCTTCTTATCCAGAGGCAAAGTCTAGTCGTTTTGACCTACCCAAACATAAAAAGAAGAATCTTGGTATTCTTCTTTTTTCATTTTTGAGCATCGCTAAAACAAGCGTATTTATTATGTTTTTACGATGCCATCCATTTTCCTTTTTATGTTTTAATCAATGCATTCTAAAAATACAGATCAGGATTATAGAATGAGCTTCCCGATTAACACACGTGAAATTGAATATACCGCTCCCGATGGTCAACGCCTCATTGGTTATTTCGCTGCACCAGCAATTGATATGCCTGTTGCAGGTGTGATTGTGGCCCCTGAATGGTGGGGCCGCAATGCATACACAGAACAACGTGCACGTGAACTTGCAGAACATGGTTTTGCCGCTTTAGCCATTGATATGTATGGTGATAAGAAAGTTACAACCAATGTGCCCCAAGCCTCTGAATGGATGAATCAAACTTTTGAGCATGCCGATACCATTGTTGACCGTGCTCAAGCAGGCTTAAATGCTTTAGCAGCTCAAGCAGAAGTGAATGCCGACAAATTGGCAGCGGTTGGTTTCTGCTATGGCGGTAAAGTGGTGCTAGATTTGGCGCGTTCAGGTGCAGATATCAAAGCCGTTGCTACGTTCCATGCGATATTGAGTCCGAAAGCTCCTGCTGAGAAGGGCAAAGTTAAAGCCGAGATTTTAGTCCTGCATGGTGAACTCGACAGCATGGTGACCTTGGATAATGTGGCAAGCTTCCGTCAGGAAATGCATGATGCTGCTGTGGATCATGAGGTGATTATTTTTGAAGATGCCAAGCATGGTTTTAGTAACCCTCTTGCAGATGAGCGCGCCAAGGCCAACAATGTTGACTTAGGCTATAACGCGGAAGCAGAACGTCAAAGTCTTGACGCGATGTATGAGCTGTTAGATAAACATTTAAAGTGATTTGAAAAGACGATCTCTAAAAAAACCATCAACATGGAATTGAGCGAATATATCGTTTGTTTAAATCCTAGAAAATTTCTATTCGTGCAAGGCGACATGGATGTCGCCTTTGCAAAAGCCAATCTTAATCAGCATTTAATAACGAATTTGTTTGTATACATCAACTCCTCTCCCTATTTCCGCTATACTACGCCTCTGCTTTTTACTGTTCTGATTCATGTCTGACTTCTCATTTTCTGATGCACTACTTACATGGTTCGACCAACACGGTCGTCATGACCTACCATGGCAAGTGGCCGATGATCCGTACAAAGTTTGGGTCTCAGAAATCATGCTGCAACAGACGCAAGTCAAAACTGTACTGCAATATTTCGACCGTTTTATTGAACGCTTCCCGAGCGTAGAAACCCTAGGAACAGCCAGTTGGGATGATGTCGCTCCTTATTGGGCAGGCCTCGGCTACTATGCCCGCGCACGCAATCTGCATAAAGCGGCAGGCATCGTCAGTCAACAAGGGAAATTTCCAGAAACACTCGAACAATGGATTGAGCTGCCAGGCATTGGCCGCTCCACCGCTGGTGCGCTCATGTCACTCGGCTTACGTCAGTACGGCGTGATTATGGATGGTAACGTGAAACGTGTACTGGCACGTTTCCTCGCCATCGAAGATGATCTATCCAAGCCACAACATGAACGGGCACTCTGGCAAATTGCGGAAGATCTCTGCCCAGAAGAGCGCAATCATGATTATACCCAAGCAATCATGGATTTAGGGGCAACCGTTTGTACCCCGAAAAAACCGCTGTGCTTATACTGCCCAATGCAGCAGCATTGCCAAGCTTATCAACAAGGCATGGAACAGGAACTCCCTTTCAAAAAGGCTAAGAAACCCGTTCCAGTCAAAACAGCCAATGTGTTACTGATCCAATCTGGAGATGAATGGCTGTGGCAACAACGTGAAGCGCATGGCCTATGGGGAGGATTGTATTGTCTTCCAATCATTGAACAAGCAACCGAATTACAACAGATTGAGCAACACTTCAAACTACAAGCTCAAGTATCATCATTGCAGATTAGCCATAGCTTTACTCACTTTACTTGGTTACTGCATGAAAAACTGTTCCACGTGGAACACGATCAAAAAGAACAGTTGAGTATCGAATTAAATGGCATATGGCTAAGTCCAGAAAATGCGATTGCCAAAGGCATTCCAACAGCCATGAAAAAATTGATTACAGCCAAACAAAAGGCTTAACGCCCAAAACGCTGTATATCAAACGCAAGGAGTTTGTGTGCGTCATTCGATTTCCTATACGGTTCTAGGTATGCTGATGATTTTACTATCAGCATGTGCCACCACCCCAAAGAAACCTACCCCCTTACCCAATGCTCAGGTGAACAAGCTCAAGAGCATGCGTTTAGACAGCCGCCTCCCTGTGCCTGTCAAAGGTGTGAGTCGAAACGAATTACGGGATACTTGGGGCGCGGCACGAAGTCAGGGGCGTAGTCATGAAGGCATCGATATCATGGCAGAGCGTGGTACGAAAGTGTATAGTGCGACCGAAGGCTTAGTTGCTGATTTACGTAATAATAATTTAGGTGGCAAAGTGATCTGGATCATGGGTCCAGCAGGCTCTTGGCACTATTATGCGCATCTGGATGGTCATAAGCGCGGCCTCAATGTTGGCGACTATGTGCGTAAAGGTGATCTGATCGGTTATGTAGGAAATACCGGCAATGCTCGTTATACCTCTCCGCATTTACACTACGGAATTTATTTAAATGGCAAAGGGCGTGGTGCAGTCAATCCATACCCGTATTTACGTTAGGAATCTACAATGTCAGAAGCATTGATTGAACGTCTGGTTGAATTTGCAGAGTCTGGAAATCAGCAAAAAATCGTCATGGGTGGTACCAGCTATCAAGGTTGGATCATGGAAATTACCGAAGATGCTTTGTTAATTAGTACCGGCTTTGCCGATAAATCAGGTAAAGACTTTTGGCTTAAGTTTACTGATTTAAATAACGCAGAACTGTATTATTGGGATACTCGCCCAAATGAATGGGTGGCATTCCAACTTTAAATTATACTGTTCAAATAACAACAAGGAGCATCAAATATGTCGACTCAACGCTGTGGCTGGTGCTCCGATGATCCTCTCTATATTGCCTACCATGATCAGGAATGGGGCAAGCCGCAACATGATGAAACCCATTTGTTTGAGATGCTCTGTCTGGAAGGACAACAAGCAGGACTTTCTTGGATCACAGTACTGAAAAAACGCGAACACTACCGCTCACATTTCTTTCAACATTCCATCGCAGACGTCGCAGCACTCACAGATGATCAACTGGAACTCAAGCTCAGTGATGCAGGTTTAATTCGTCATATCGGTAAGCTGAAAGCCATCCGCGACAATGCAATTGCTTGGCTCAAGCTTAAGGATGAAGTCGAAGATGTCCCTGCTTGGTTATGGAGTTTTGTCGATCATCAAACCGAAAATAATGATGTGGCGAATTACCGCGAAGCACCTGCACAAACTGAACTTAGCCAAAAACTATCCAAAACCCTAAAAAAGCGTGGCTTTAAATTTGTGGGCCCGACCACCTGTTATGCTTTTATGCAAGCGGTTGGTATGGTCAATGATCACGAAAATCATTGCCAATTTAAATAACAAATCATCATCGATTTTCCTTGAATGGGAGTTCCAATGAGCAATAATCAAATTCGCGCTTATGCTGCAATGCAAGCAGGCGAGCAAGTGGTGCCATACCAATTTGATGCGGGAGAATTACAAGCCCATCAAGTTGAAGTCAAAGTTGAATATTGTGGTCTGTGCCACTCCGATCTATCCGTGATTAATAATGAGTGGCAATCATCGGTTTATCCTGCGGTGGCTGGACATGAAATCATTGGTACTATCATTGCATTGGGATCAGAAGCCAAAGGACTACGCGTCGGTCAACGTGTTGGCATTGGCTGGACAGCTGAAACCTGTCAAGCCTGTGATCCATGTATTGGGGGTAATCAGGTCCTATGTACTGGTGAAAAAAAAGCAACCATCATTGGCCATGCAGGCGGTTTTGCCGATAAAGTCCGTGCAGGTTGGCAATGGGTCATTCCCCTTCCAGACGATTTAGATCCTGAAAGTGCTGGCCCGCTACTGTGTGGTGGCATCACGGTATTTGATCCCTTACTGAAACACAAAATCCAAGCCACACATCATGTGGGTGTGATTGGTATTGGCGGTTTAGGTCATATCGCGATTAAATTACTCAAAGCATGGGGCTGTGAAATTACGGCTTTCAGTTCTAATCCAGATAAAACTGAAGAACTCAAAGCCATGGGAGCCGATCACGTGGTCAATAGCCGTGATGCTCAAGCCATCAAAGCACAACGTGGCAAGTTTGATTTATTACTCAGTACGGTCAATGTGACCCTAAACTGGCAAGCCTATCTCAATACTTTGGCGCCCAAAGGTAGTCTACATTTCCTAGGCGTGACTTTGGAACCCATCCCTGTTTCTGTCGGTGCCATCATGGGTGGTGCCAAATCTGTCACCTCATCACCAACGGGCTCACCGTTAGCCCTGCGCCAACTTTTACAATTCGCTGCGCGCAAAAATATCGCACCACAAGTTGAGTTATTTCCAATGTCACAGCTAAATGAGGCGATTGAACGACTGCATTCAGGCCAAGCACGTTATCGCATCGTACTCAAAGCAGACTTCGACTAATTCATACTCTGCCGTACCCAATCCGCCAACTGTTGAATCGCTTGGCGGATTTCTTCTGTTAAAGCATGACCTGCATTTAAACGCAAAAAGTGTTGATAACGGCGGTCTTCACCGAATACTTCCCCTGGTACGATGTTGATCCCTTTACCTTGCGCCAAATAATAGAGCTCCAAACCGGTAATACTATTGGGTAGTTGCATCCATAAAGCATAGCCACCTTGTAACTGACTTAATCCAATTGGAATCCCCTGAAACACGTCGAGAATATAAGCCCGATACTGTTCAACTTGCTGCATCAGTTTAGGTCTTAATTGATCCAAATGTTCTCGATAACCACGACTGTAAATAAAATCGGCTAAACCAAGTTGCAAAGGCGTATTCACCCCCACATTGTTGGCCAATAATTGTGGTCTTAAATATTGCAGCTGTTGACCTAAGCAAAACCAACCGACGCGATAGGCGGTTGATAATGACTTGGAGACCGAGCCACACCAAATCACATAGCCTTCCTGATCCCAATAGCGAATGGGTAAAGGTCGTTCCTTTTGAAAGCTACATTCGCCATAAATATCATCTTCCAAAATAAAACATTGATATTTTTGTGCCAGTTGAGCAATGTGCTGTTTCTGTTCATTGCTGAGACAATAGCCCAAAGGATTCTGAAAATTGGCAGTGAGCAAACACAGTTTGGCATCACCCTGTTGCATAAAAAATTCTAAACGCTCTAGATCAATGCCACGATGATCCGCTGGGATCTCAATAATTTTACGTTTCAGGCTAGCCAGCATTTGCAGCTGACCATTAAAAGTGGGCGTCGGCACTAGAATACTATCCCCCTCTTTGCTGATCTGTTGAATTAGTAGCGATAAGGCAGGCATACAGCCGTTGGTAATAAAAATATCATCGGTCGCAACATAGATACCATCCTCACGCCAATGATCAGATAAGGCTTTACGAAGTTGCTGATGTCCCTGTTTATTACAATATAAAAAATCTTCAGGCTGGCAATGTTTCAAAGCACGTTGTAAAGAACGACGCAATCCATCGACAGGAATCAAATGAGGAGACAGTTGGATTGCTCCCAACGGCGTTAAATGATGCTGAATTGAGGCCGTCTGAATCTGGTTTTGCAGGTCTAAATTTGAAACCTGCCGGGCTTTGGACTCAAAGTTCGGACTGTCTGGTACGGCACTTTGATATTGTCTTGAATTGACAAAATAGCCCGATTTAGCTTTTACATAGATCAGCCCTTTTGCTTCCAGCAATTCATAACATTGCTGTGCCGTACTTAAACTAATACTTTGCTGACGTGCAAATTCCCTTAAAGAACTCAACTTCTGTTGGGGCTGTAACTCATGCTGATAAATCTTGTGAGCCAATTGTTCTGCCAAGCGCTGATAGTGAAAAGTCATATCTGTACTGCTTTTTTATAAATTTCTGTATCTGTATTGGTTTATACAACACCTTTAAGCTATAAAAATCAACAGCCAAAGGATAAGACCATGAAAAATAATATCTTATTTATATTAAGCGCCGTTTTATTTACAGGCTGCAATCTGACTGACCAAGCCACCTACCAGCAACAACAAGTGTGTAAATCGCTTTCTCAGGGCTATCTGCAAATTCAGAACCAACCGACCTATGAGTTATGGAAAATGGAGAAAAGTGAGGCGCCAGAGCAGACTCGTATCATCAAAATGACCTATAAGAAACCCAATGAAAATGGTCTGATGCTCTCAAGCAACTTTCTGCCAACGGTCGAACTTGAATGCAAGTTACAACAGCAACATATTGTTGTTTCAGTGATACAAAAAACTGGACCATCAATTCCAGTGCTGAATGTACAACTGCAAAATGATGCTATTGGCAAACCGAGAAGCCCTGACTTAGTTGCTCAGTCAAAAACTCAATAAATAAACGGACACGTTTCGGCAAGTGCTCTTGTTGATAATAAACAGCATGGATGCTTTGATAAGAATGTTCTATCTGATCTTCAAATAGGGCTTCAAGACGCCCTTCTCGAATGTCCTGCCAGATTTCAAATTCAGAGAGCCGAGCAATACCCTGCCCACGTAAACACAGTTGTCGGACGGTTTCACCACTGGATGCTCTTACTTTAGGTTGTGCTTGAAAATACTCACCCTCAATTTTAATCGGCCAAGTATTGATATAGGTTGGACGGGTAAAACCAATCACATCATGTTCAGGCAATGCTTGAGGCTGTAAAGGCGTGCCCTTGCGTTTTAAATATTCAGGACTGGCAACAATATAGATACGACTTTTACACACCAATTTGGCGTGTAAGCTGGAATCATGTAATTCACCAAAACGAAACGCCACATCGGTTTTATGTTCGAGCAGGTCAATCACCAAATCATTACTATTCAACTCGATTTCAATATTGGGATAACACTGCCGAAACTTATGTACCAATGGCGTAATCACATGCAGAATAAAAGGTGTGGCTGAGTCAATCCGAATTACCCCTGAAGTATCTTGATCTGATTTTTGTAATGCTTCTTCGGCTGCATTCAAATCACTCAAAATTTTACGAGCCTGTTGTAAAAACTGCTGGCCTTCTTGGGTGAGCTTTAATTTTCGCGTGGTTCGTTCTAGTAAAGTTACTTCGAGCTTGGACTCTAAACGGCTAAGCGAGCGACTGAGCCCAGATGCCGTCTGTCCCAGTCGTTCAGCAGCGGCAATAAATGAACCTGTATCGACGATGGTCATAAAAGCAAGCAGTTCTTCTACCGTAGATTTCATTACCACCCTCTCAATTATTGATATTTAGTCAACTGTATTTTGCAAATTCATCTATGTTTTAGCAACAATAATCATCGCAAAATAACAGCCATCCACAAAACAGCTCTTTTGAGCATGAAAAAAGATTAGGTGAAAAATATGCGTATCCCACAATTTGGCTTAGGTACTTTCCGTCTTAAAGATCAAGCAGTCATTGACTCAGTTAAAACCGCCCTGGAAGTGGGTTATCGTGCCATTGATACCGCACAGGTTTATGAAAATGAAGCAGCAGTGGGTCAAGCCATTGCTGAAAGTGGTGTAGCTCGTCAAGACCTGTTCCTCACCACAAAAATCTGGGTCGACAATTTTGCTGAAGACAAATTCATTCCCAGCTTAAAAGACAGTCTGCAAAAACTACGTACTGATGCCGTTGATCTCACCTTGATCCACTGGCCAGCTCCAGCACTGGGTGTCTCCATCCCAAGCGTGATGCAATTGTTATTAGAGGCAAAACAACAGGGTTTGACTAAACAAATCGGGATTTCAAACTTTAATATCGCCTTGACCCAACAAGCGATTGATAGCATTGGTGTAGAACACATTGCCACCAACCAGATTGAACTCAGTCCTTATTTGCAGAACCGCACCTTGGTCAATTTTTTACGTGAGCAAAATATTGATGTGACTTCATACATGACTTTGGCTTATGGCAAAGTACTGCAGGATCCAACCTTAGTTGAGATTGCTGCACAACATCAGGCAACGACTGCACAAGTCGCTTTGGCTTGGGCCTTACAAAATGGTTTTGCGGTGATCCCATCATCAACCAAACGTGAAAACCTGATCAGCAACTTAAAAGCACAAGACTTAACTTTAAGTGCAGAGGAAATGCAGCTGATCGCTCAACTTGAACGTAATGGTCGAGAAGTGAGTCCTGAACCATTTGCGCCTGAATGGGACAAATAACATGAGCAGCCGCATCAACCTTCCTTTGCTGGCGCTGGCAATTGGTGCCTTTGCAATTGGCACAACAGAGTTCTCTCCAATGGGTCTGTTGCCCAATATTGCCAATGATCTTGGGGTGTCGATTCCAAGTGCGGGCATGTTGATTACAGGTTATGCACTGGGCGTGATGCTCGGTGCGCCAATCATGACCTTATGGTTTGGTGGCTTTGCCCGTCGTAATGCCCTGATTTTACTGATGGCTATTTTTACCATTGGTAACCTGATCGCAGCCTTTGCACCCAATTACATGAGTTTAATGGGTGCCCGATTAATTACCAGCTTAAACCACGGTGCTTTCTTCGGGATTGGTTCTGTGGTGGCAGCCAGTGTTGTTCCAGCAAATAAACAGGCCAGTGCGGTGGCCACCATGTTTATGGGCCTCACCATCGCCAATATTGGTGGTGTACCACTCGCAACATGGGTGGGACAAAACATTGGTTGGAGAATGTCTTTCCTCGCGATTTCAGCCCTCGGTGTCATCACCATGTTGTCACTTTGGAAGGCCCTTCCTGTCGGCTCTGTTGGACAAAAGCCAAATGTAAAAATGGAGTTAAGTGTTCTTACTCGCCTACCCGTGGTATTGGCATTGCTTACAACTGTGTTTGGTGCCTCAGCGATGTTTACCTTGTACACCTATATCGCACCAAGTCTGGTTGAGTTCACCCATGCCTCTCCGACCTTTATCACCATGATGCTGGTCTTGATCGGAATTGGTTTCTCAATCGGGAACCATTTCGGAGGGAAGTTTGCAGACTTATCGATTGATAAAACCTTGATTGGTTTCTTGGTCTTGTTGATCGCGTTGATGGTCATCTTCCCAATCCTTGCTCAAAGCCAATTGGGTGCAGCCATCGGTTTGGTGATCTGGGGTGCAGCAGCCTTTGCGATCGTTCCGCCATTACAAATGCGCGTGATGTCGGTGGCACATGAAGCCTCGGGCCTTGCTTCTTCCGTGAATATTGGCGCATTTAACTTAGGCAATGCCATTGGAGCTGCAGCAGGCGGTGCCGTCTTAAGCCTTGGCTTAAACTATGCGGCAGTCTCCATGATTGGTGCCGTACTGGCAGCTATTGGTTTAATCTTGGTTTTCATTCAAATGAAATTAGCAAGCAAACCAGAGACGCCATTACAACAATGTCCTCAAGCTTAAGCTCAAATAAAAAAGCCTGATTTAAATCAGGCTTTTTTATTATTTCAATAAATCTGGTAACTTCGGTTGCGCATATAAAGGATTATTCACTTCTTTTTTCATTTTCATCAGCATTTGATAAGGTTGTTGCTGCACAAACATATTCACAAAGCTCAATGGAATTGCCCCTGCTGGATCGGCATAGCCACTGGTCGTCACTTTAACTTTGTTATTTGCCAGTCGCTGGAACGTCCAATCACCCGCGTATTTACTTAACCGTACCACATCAGGCTGCTCAGGGTAATTATTTTGAATGGCATTGTTTTTAATACTGATGCTGCCATCCGCATTTTTAGTCATTTTGCCTTTAATCACCACATCACGGTCTTTTAAAGGAAATGGGAAATCCAAAACCATATACAGGGTGAATTCACCTTTCTTATCATCACGTGACAGCATTTGTGCCTTTCCCACATACGGCACCCATTGCGGTGTTCGTTCTACATCCAGTACTACTGCTACAGCACGTTCTAAAGGCACATCAAATGTGGTTTCAGCTTTATATTGGATAATCGGATTGTTTTCTGTTTGGTACGTCCAAACCTTAATATTGTTCCGATGCAAACTGAGTTTGGCTGTATCTGTTGCTGCAGTCACCGCAAAGCTGCTGAGACTGAGCAACGTGGCAAGAACGATATGTTTTTTATTCATGTCATGCTCAATTGTTGTAATAAGGGCGAGAGCTTGTTTCACTCCTCTCGGAAAGAAAGCTCAACAAGCTCTTTTATAGTACAAAAAAAGAACGTTTTAAACTTCAATCTCGTTAAAGCCTAAAACATCTTTCATATCATATTTACGCGCTTCACGGCCAACCACCCACGCCGCGGCACGGACTGCACCTGAAGCGAAGTTCATACGGTTGGTGGCTTTGTGTGTCACTTCCACACGCTCACCTTCACCAATAAACATCACTGTATGTTCACCGACGATATCGCCACCACGAATGGTTTCAAAACCAATGGTCTGGCGATCACGAGGACCGGTATAACCTTCACGTCCATAAACCGCCACCTCTTTCAAGTTACGACCTAAGGTATCTGCAATCGCCTCACCCATCATAAAGGCAGTACCTGATGGTGCATCCACTTTATGGCGGTGATGCGCTTCAATGATTTCGATATCCACCGTATCGCCAAATACTTTCGCTGCGAGTTCCAGTAATTTGATCGAAACGTTCACCCCAACAGAATAATTGGCAGCGTACACCACAGGTGTCTGTGTTGCTGTTTCATCAAGGAATGCCTTTTGCTCATCTGACATTCCCGTGGTTCCAATCACCATGGCCACACCCGCTTCACGGCATAACTTTAAGTGCTGTTCAGTTGCAACCGGTGCAGTAAAATCAATCAGCACATCACAGTCTTTCAGCACTTCACTCAAACTTCCCACGATCTTGACACCGATGTTGCCAATGCCTGCAAGCTCCCCTGCATCTGCACCCACCAAACTGCTTTCAGGACGCTCAACAGCCGCTGCCAGTTGGTAGCCTGCTTGTTGTACCGCTTGAATCAGAATACGCCCCATGCGTCCGCCTGCACCCAAGATTCCAATGCGTGGAGAAGATGACATAATTTTTCCCAGTCTTTTATTTAAACAATTCAGCTACTATAGCAAAACTCTGTGCTTGCGCTAAAAATTTCCAATAAAAAAACCTGCCGCAGCAGGTTTTTTTATTGGTGTCTAATTAATCAAATAGACGATCAAAGAACGATTTTTTCTTTGGAGAGGCAGCATGTCCATCACCATCAAAAGACGCTTGTAATTCTTTCAATAATTCGCGCTGACGACTGTTTAAATTCACAGGTGTTTCAACCACAATACGGCAGAGTAAATCACCGACCATACTGCTACGTACAGGACGAACACCCTTAGCACGCAAGCGGAATAATTTACCGGTTTGTGTACCTTCTGGAATTTTTAAGCTGACACGACCATCAAGCGTCGGGATTTCAATTTCTTTACCTAAAGCTGCATCTGCAATGCTGACAGGTACATCCATATAAAGATCTGCGCCATCACGTTGGAAGATTTCGTGTTCACGAACCACGACTTCAACGTATAAATCGCCAGCTTGACCATCACGAATCGCTTCACCTTTACCAGTTAAGCGTACGCGATCACCATTGTCCACACCTGCTGGAATAGTAACTTCAAGGGTTTGCTGACGATCTGCAACACCTGAACCATGACAGCTATTACATGGATTCTTGATGATTTTACCTTGACCACGACAGGTGCTACAGGTTTGCTGAACGGAGAAGAAACCTTGTTGCATGCGCACTTGACCCGCACCATGACAGGTACGACAAGTTTCTACATCGTTTGGATTTTTTGATCCTTTTCCATCACAGGTTTCACATGGCGCTGGCGCAGTGAAGGTAATGGTTTTTTTCACGCCTTTTACAGCTTCTTCTAGTGTGAGTTCCATGACATAACGAAGGTCTGAACCACGGCGTTGACGTTGTTGACGGCCACCGCCACCAAACGCACCACCAAAGATATCGCCAAACTGACTAAAAATATCTTCTGCACTAAAGCCGCCGAAACCGCCACCTGCACCACCAAAGCCACCTTCAAAAGCACTATGTCCAGCACGATCATACATGCTGCGCTTTTCTTCATCAGAAAGGACTTCATAGGCTTCTGCAGCTTCTTTGAACTTTTCTTCTGCTTCAGCGTTGTCAGGGTTACGGTCTGGATGATACTTCATCGCCAACTTACGATAGGCTTTTTTGATCTCATCATCACTTGCGGTTTTCGAAACGCCTAAAACCTCATAATAATCACGTTTAGCCATGGTTGGCGATGCTCCTCACGGAATTTATTTAAATCTAAAAAAACAAATAGGCTCTGCCGACTTTCAAAATAAAAAGTCAACAGAGCCTTAATAGGGACTGTACGATAAATTTACAAGGGTTATTGCAATAAAAAAGCGATAATTTTAGAAAACGGCTTTATTCTTGAAGTACTTCGCAATACCTTTCAACCAAGCATTCAATAAAAATAACCATGCAATTGAACTAAATACCACACCTGCGACCGTCATTGCAGTCACCCAGAGTGCACTATCCCAAGCAAAAAAGAACAGTGGAATAAACCATAACGCTGCAAAGAAAGCCATCAGTACAAACAACATCACATTACGCATAATCCAGAGCGCATGCGCATGTATCCATACTTCGGCATTATCCACAATCGCAACTTTTCGTGCTAATAGGTACGCAAATACAGCAAACACTATCGTAAATAATGCAAGAAACATGAACACATAAGAAATCGCCACATAGCGGCGATGCTGCTCAATACCGTCTTGCCCCATGCTCTCTATCACCTCATTCACAGCATTATGCAAAATTTGTCATGCTATGAAATTCAATTATTTTTTGGTCTTAAAATATAGGTGCTACTATATTGAAATTTTCAATCTTTCGCACCTTTATTCACAAAATAATTACGATAGTTGTGTTGTTTTCTTCACCTTAAACCATGCCGCATACAGTGCAGGCAGGAAAAATAAGGTTAATAAGGTGGCAACAATCAAGCCACCCATGATCGCAACCGCCATCGGACCAAAGAAAATACTGCGTGATAAAGGGATCATCGCCAGCACCGCCGCCAGTGCGGTCAACACAATTGGACGGAAACGACGCATGGTTGCACCAATCACTGCATCCCAAGGTGTATGCCCCGCATCAATATCTTGCTCAATCTGATCAATCAGAATCAGCGAGTTACGCATAATCATCCCAGACAGGGCAATGGTGCCAAGCATCGCCACAAAACCGAAGGGTTTATTGAATAACAGTAGGAACGCAACGACACCAATCAAACCCAATGGTGCTGTCAGTAACACAATGGTTGCCCGTGACATGCTACGCAGCTGGATCATCAATAAGGTCATCACCACAGCCAAGAACAATGGCATACCTGCATTCACCGAATTTTGCCCCTTAGCCGATTCCTCAACCGTACCCCCTACTTCCAGTAGATAACCACTTGGTAGATCTGCGCGTAAGCTCTGCATCTGATCAGCCAGCTGTTGCACCACAGTTGCAGGTTGTAAGTGTGTGCGGATATCGGCACGAACGGTAATGGTAGGTAAACGATTACGATGCCAAATTAAACCTTCTTCAAAGCGGGATTCAATATTGGCAATTTGCGCCAACGGAACTGTTGTCCCTTTACTGGTTGGCACCGCCAAACTTGCTAAAGATGCGACTTCAACACGTTCAGATTTATCACCACGTAACCGAATTTCAATCAATTCACGTTTTTCGCGATATTGATTCATGACCGCACCCGTTACAGAAGCATTCAGGAAATTGGCTAAATCCACACTGGAAACGCCCATTTGACGTGCGCGATCTTGGTCAATTTCGATTGCAATGATTTTACTCGGTTCGCCCCAATCCAAATGCACATTGGTGGTATTTGGATCTTCGCTCAGGACTTTGGCCACTTTCTGTGCCCATTGACGTACTGTGCCGAGGTCTTCACCCGATACACGATACTGCAATGGATAACCCACAGGTGGACCATTTTCCAATAACGATACCCTTGTGCGCACTTGAGGCAATAACTGCTTAATCTGCTTGTCTAAAGAGCGACGGATTTCATCCCGATCATCAAGGGAGGAAGCCAACACAACGAATTGAGCAAAACTGGCTTGCGGTAATTGTTGATCTAGCGGTAAGTAGAAACGCGGTGAACCTGTTCCCACATAGGCCACATAGTTATCAATGCCCTTTTGCTTGGACAGGAACTGCTCCACCTTGTGTACCGCCTGTTCAGTTGCGGTCAGTGACGCCCCTTCTTCAAGTTTTAAATCCACCAGAATTTCTGCACGATTCGATGGCGGGAAGAATTGTTGCGGCACTAACTTAAACATCGCCACCGACAACACAAAGATGCCTACCGTCACCGCAATCACGGTTTTACGATAGGTAATACAGATTTCAACCACACGACCGAAGGCCTGATAAAACTTAGATTGGTATGGATCGTGATGCTGACCATGTGCTTCTACCACAGGTGCAGGTTGCTTACGCAGTCGCGCCCATAAACGTAGGTACCATGCCGCCTGCTGATTCTGTTTGCTAAAATCGGGTAATAGCTTTTCACCTAAATAAGGCACAAACAACACTGCTGCGATCCATGACACAATCAGCGCAATAGTCACCACTTGGAAAATAGAACGGGTGTATTCACCTGTTCCTGATTGAGCGGTCGCAATCGGCAAAAAGCCTGCTGCGGTAATCAAGGTTCCCGTCAACATTGGAAAGGCTGTGGTTTGCCACGCAAAACCTGCCGCTTTCAATCTGCTATAGCCCTGCTCCATTTTAATCGCCATCATTTCAACGGCGATAATCGCATCATCGACCAGCAACCCTAAAGCCAGAATCAATGCCCCCAAGGAAATCTTATGCAGTCCCACATCAAATAGATTCATACCTGCAAAAGTCATTGCCAATACCAGTGGAATAGACAGCGCCACCACCAAACCGGTACGGAAACCCAGCGAGAAGAAGCTCACCAATAATACGATGATCACGGCTTCGGCCAAGACTTTTAAAAACTCTTGAATACTGCGTTGTACCGCCACAGGCTGATCAGAAACTTTTTGCAGTTTCATCCCCAAAGGTAAGGTTTTTTGTAGACGATTGAATTCAGTTTCCAGATTTTTACCCAGCGCAATGATGTCGCCACCTTTACGCATCGAAACCGAAATACCAATACCATTTTCGCCCATAAAACGCATACGTGGCTGGGCAGGTTCACTAAAGCCTCGATAGACCTCAGCCACATCACCCAGTTGAATGGTTTTATCACCGACCAACAACGGCATTTTTTTCAGGTCTTCGACACTATGCAAATGCCCACTGACACGAATTTGAATACGGTCTGTACCGGTTTCAAAGAACCCCGCACCGGCCATGTCATTTTGTTTTTGAATGGCTTCCTGAATGGCTGTGACAGGGACACCCAGTTGTACCGCTTTGGTATTTGATAATTCAATCCAGATTTTTTGATCTTGCAGACCCACCAGATTGACCTTGTTGACATCTTTGACCCGTTGCAACTGCAGCTGCAGGCGGTCGGCATATTCTTTCATTACCGCATAGTCAAAGTCTTTGCCTGTCAGTACATAGATATTGCCGAAAGTGTCCCCAAACTCATCATTGAAAAAGGGTCCTTGTACACCGCTCGGCAACTGCGAACGGATGTCGTTGACCTTCTTACGCACGTTATACCAAACATCAGGAATAGCGCTGGATGGCAAACTGTCTTTCGCCACAAAGGTCACCAAAGACTCACCTGGCCGTGAATAGGCCATGATGCGGTCATACTGCCCCGTGGTCATCAATTCCTTTTCGATTCGGTCCGTCACCAGAGTCGACACTTCTTTCGCCGTTGCCCCAGGCCAATAAGTCTGTACCACCATCACCTTAAAGGTAAACGGCGGATCTTCACTTTGCGAAAGTTTGGAATAAGACATGATGCCGACGATGCCGAGCAACAGCATAAAATAAAGGATAATCCCTTTATTTTTGAGTGCCCATTCTGAAAGGTTAAATTTCATGTTTAACCTCCCGCTTTTACAGTGACTTCACGATTATCACAATCAACTGGATGAATTTTTTGCTGGTCACGCAGTAAATGTACACCACCGACCACAACCCAATCCGTTGCTTTTAAACCTGACACAACTGGCACACTATCTCGACCATAAGTGCCTAAAGTCACAGGGACTTTACGAATGCTTTGATTGGCATTCACCACCCAAACATAGGCTTGTTGATCATTGGCGGTCACACTGGATAGCGGTACACTCAACACGTTATTTTCATTTGCGACAAAGAATACTCGTGCACTCTGCCCGAGTTGAATCGTCGACTGCCCTTCAAGTAAAGAAACTTTCACAGTAAAGGTTCGAGATTGGTCAGCCGCAGGTGAAACTTCGCGGACTTTGGCTGCAAAACGCGCATCTGGTTGCGACCATAAAGTGACCCATACCGGTTGCCCGACCTTGATAGTACTGACTGCCTGTTCTGGTACACCAAATACCACTTCACGTTCACCATCAATCGCCAACTGATAAACAGCTTGCCCTGCTGCAATCACCTGTCCAATCTCAATTTGACGTTGGGTAATCACCCCATTTTTATTGGAAACTAACTGGTTATAGCCTGTTTGATTAGATGACACCTCATAGTTTGAACGGGCTTGTTGCAGGCTTGCTTGTGCAGATTCATATTGATTCTTCACTGCATCAAATTGCGAACGGCTCACTGCATTGACTGGTAAAAGTTGCTGATAACGCTGATATTCTTCAGCCGCAATCTTTGCTGCTGCCTGTGCGCTGTCTAATTGGGCCTTGGCTGCATTCATCTGCAATTGCGCATCTTTAACATCCAATTTCGCCAGTACCTGTCCCACTTTGACCCGATCACCAACATCAACATAACGTTCGGTAATCTGTCCCCCGACACGGAAGGCCAAAGCAGTTTGCTGTCTCGCCTGCACATCCCCTGCATAGCTTTTTTGATCGACATGATTACTGCTCGGTTGCGTCACCATGACATAGGGAATTTCCTCAGTCTTTGGCACCTCTTTTTGACATGCGCTGAGGAGTACACTACTGACAATGAGTAACCCCAATATGATACGATTGATCTGATTCATCTCTTTGCGCTCTTATTCAAATTGATTTTTAAGGCGTGATATGAGCATTATCATAGATTGTTTATTTTTTAATTAATATGCCCATGAGTACACTAATTAAAAATTAAAGCTAGAATTTTGATTTTTAAATTAATTAAAAGAGAACGGTAACGTGCAAATCAATAGTGGTCGCCCTAAAGATTTAGAAAAAAGAGCCAAGATTTTACAGGCTGCAAAATCTATATTTTTAAAAATGGGCTATCACGCCACCAATATGAATCAGATTGCCAAAGAAGCAGGTGTGACCAAACTCACGGTGTATAACCACTTCCAAGATAAGGGCAATCTGTTTATCTGCGCGATTGAAGAAAGCTGTGAAGAATCAATTCGAACCAAACAGATTGAACTGACCGCAGACGCTGATTTTAAACAGGCATTGGTGCTCATGTGTCAGCGTGCATTAAGTATTATTTATCTGCCTGAAGCACTGAAATTAGATTGTCTGCTATTTGAATTAGCCGCAGAACAAAGTCCCTTAACCAAGCAATTTTTTGATGCATCACATACCCGCATGTGCAATGTCTGGTGTGATTTTTTTGAACAGGCCATCGCCTTTAAATTTATTCAGGCAGATGCGCCACTCAAGCAAACGGAGCTGATCATCTCGCTGATGTTGGGTATCCGTCATCAACAAGTGTTACTGGGTTTAGCCCCTGTGCCCAGCGCAACTGAAATCAATCAGATGATTGAACAGGCAATCGAAATTTTTATGCTTAAATATCAACCAATAATTTAGAGAATATTCACATTTTTTTACGTTCTGCTCTTGGAATGTCTCTCAATCGCGCTATAGTCGAGTGAGAACAACAGGAGAATTAGAATGATTCAGCAAATCACTGCTCCACTACGTGAAGATGTCCGCTTACTCGGCAATTTACTTGGAGAGACCTTAAAGCAACATGCTGGGCAAGATTTGTTTAATCAGATTGAGCAAATTCGCGCATTAGCCAAAGGTGCACGTGACGGCCAGATCGAAGCAGAAAAACAGCTCGAACAATTGTTTCTCGGTTTAAAAGATGAAGAGATTTTGCCGCTGACCCGCGCATTCTCACATTTTCTCAATTTCGCCAATATTGCTGAACAATATCATGTGGTGCGTAGCCGTCGTCAGGCCGAGTTCGATGAACAAGCCCCAAGCCCAAACCCGCTGCCACATTTATTCGAAAAATTCAAAACCCAACAAATCAATGCACAGCAATTATTCCAACAGATCTGTGATTTAAAAATTGAATTGGTGCTGACTGCACATCCAACCGAGGTCAGCCGCCGTACCCTGATTCAAAAATATGATGATATTACCGACTGTCTTTCACAGTTAGATCAACAAAAACTGACACCAAGAGAACGCCAACAGACCATCGCGACACTGAAGCAATTGGTCAGCTCAGCATGGCAAACCGATGAGATTCGTCAACATCGCCCAACTCCTGTCGATGAAGCCAAATGGGGCTTTGCCACCATCGAGCAGTCGCTCTGGAATGCAGTACCGAAATTCGTACGTGAACTGAATGAACTCACGCAGCAGCATTGTGAGCATGCCTTACCTTTGAGCATTGCACCGATCCGTTTTGCGTCATGGATGGGCGGTGACCGCGATGGCAATCCGAATGTCACCCATCAAGTCACCCAAGAAGTGTTGTGGCTATCACGTTGGCAAGCTGCTGATTTATATTTGCGTGATATTGAAAATCTGCGTTGGGAACTGTCGATTCAAAGCTGCTCTGAGGAACTGACCCAAGCATTGGGCTATGAACACCCTGAACCCTATCGTGAATATCTACGAGACACCCGTGAACGTTTAAAAGCCACCCGTTATTGGTTGGGGCAACGCTTACAAGGTGCTGAAGCCGATGACAGCAATATCATCAAAGATAAAGATGAACTATTAGCGCCACTGCTCCTCTGCTATCGCTCGTTGATTGACAGTAACTTAGCCGAAATCGCCAATGGACAATTGCTGGATTTCATTTATCGGGTCAACTGTTTCGGCATTGAACTGCTCAAGCTGGATATTCGTCAAGAATCGGGCCGTCACCGTCAGGCCATTTCTGCGATTACCGAATATCTAGGTCTAGGCAATTTTGAATCGTGGACCGAACAGGCTCGTCAAAACTTCCTAATTCAAGAGCTGCAAAGCAAACGTCCATTATTACCAAAGTTCTTCAATGAACCTGAAGGCAGCCTGATTCAACACCCTGATGTACTTGAAGTATTTGCGACCATGCGTACTTTGGCAGAACAGCCGCCCGAGAGCTTGGGTGCCTATATCATTTCGATGGCAGAATATCCAAGTGATGTGCTCGCAGTTTTATTGCTGCAAAAGGAAGCTGGGATTCAACATCCGCTACGCGTGGTGCCGCTGTTTGAAACCTTGAAAGATCTGGATGGTGCAGCCAAAACCATGACGACCTTGTTCAATATGCATTGGTATAAACAGCATATTCAGGGCAAACATGAGGTGATGATTGGCTATTCAGATTCTGCCAAAGATGCAGGCTTTATGTCCGCCAACTGGGCACAATATCGCGCTCAAGAGGAATTGACTGCTATTGCCAAACAGCATGGTGTGCAATTGACCTTATTCCATGGTCGTGGTGGTTCAATCAGCCGTGGTGGTGCACCAACACAACAAGCCCTGTTCTCGCAGCCACCAGGTTCAATTTCAGGTGCGATTCGAGTCACTGAACAAGGTGAGATGATTCGCTTCAAATTCGGTTTAGAAGGTATTGCGCTGCAAAATCTGGAAATCTATACCGCTGCAACTTTAGAAGCGACCTTGCTACCACCACCTGAACCGAAAAAACAATGGCGTGACTTGATGAATCAAATGACCGATTTATCCGTCAAAGTCTATCGTCAAACGGTGCGTGAAAATCCAAATTTTGTCAGCTACCTACGGACGGTTACACCAGAACTGGAACTGCAAATGCTGCCATTGGGTTCACGCCCAGCCAAACGTAAAGTCAGTGGTGGTATTGAATCACTGCGTGCCATTCCATGGGTGTTTGCATGGACCCAAATCCGTTTGATGCTGCCTGCTTGGTTGGGTACAGGTACGGCGATTAATCAGGTGCATGAACAGCATAAAAACACCTTGAATGAGATGTTGGAACAATGGCCTTATTTCCAGACCCTGATTGATATGTTGGAAATGGTATTGTCTAAATCTGATGCCGATATTGCCCTGTACTATGAGTCACATCTGACCCAAGATCAGGACTTAAAGGTGCTTGGCGTGGAATTACGCCAGCGTCTGCAAAATGCGGTGGATACCCTGCTGAGTTTAAAGGGTGAATCTAAACTGCTCAGCAACAATGAGGTTTTAGATCAATCCATGCAGGTGCGTAAACCGTATTTATTGCCACTGCATTTATTACAAGCTGAGTTGATGAAACGTCGCCGTTTATATCTGGCTGAACACCAAACCGAACACAGCCCTGTCGATCATGCCTTAATGGTCAGTATTGCGGGGATTGCCGCAGGTCTGCGTAATACAGGTTAAGCACTAAACTCGACTTTGCCATCAATAGGAACTCTGCCTATTGATGGCAAGACTGGCAAAATATGCCATCTAAATTTTAAAAAGAGAAAAAATTCAAAAAATATTTTGAAAATAAAAGAGTTAACTTTTCAAAGCATCAGCACAAAAATAAATAATAAAACCGCTAGCTTATTTTGAAACAAATTTTACCAAAAGGTAAAAATACAAACCCGTAATGCCTGTTCTGGCAATATTCTCAATGGCTTATAGGTGAAAGCTCGTTTTAAGACAGGGTATCATACGCGCTGATATCACATAATGAGTCTAATTTATGTCAAGTTGGTTTCCAAAATGGCAGCCGTATCAGGGGAAGATCGATCATCGCCCTGTTGCGACAAATGAATATTTACCGCCCTTACAAAGTGCGGTGCTCGGGGTTCAACACGCATTTGCAATGTTTGGTGCAACGGTTCTTGCACCCTTATTAATGGGTTTTAGCCCAAACCTTGCCATCTTAATGTCAGGGATTTGTACCATTATTTTCTTCCTGATCACTGGTGGACGCGTACCAAGTTATTTAGGTTCAAGTTTTGCCTTTATCGGTGTAGTTGCTGCGGCAACAGGACATATCACGGGCTCTGGGGCCAATCCTAACCTTTCGGTTGCACTTGGCGGGATCGTCGCCTGTGGTATTTTTTATGCCTTGATCGGTTTTGTGGTCATGCTCACAGGTACACGCTGGATCGAAAAACTAATGCCACCCGTCGTCACCGGCGCGATCGTGATGATCATTGGTCTCAACCTTGCACCTGTCACCATTAAAGGGGTTGCCGGTCAACCGTTTGAGATGTGGATGGCTCTCATCACTGTACTGAGTATGGGCATCATTGCGGTCTTTACCAAAGGGCTATTACAGCGTTTATTGTTACTCGTTGGCCTACTGATTGCCTATGCGCTTTATGCCATTGCAACCAATGTTTTAGGCTATGGCAAACCGATTGATTTCTCCCAAATCGCTGCGGCACCATGGTTCGGTATTCCAAGCTTTTCACATCCAACTTTTGATTTAAATGCGATTCTGATCATTGCACCAGTTGCACTGATTTTAGTGGCAGAGAACTTAGGTCATATCAAAGCGGTGGGAGCAATGACAGGTGAAAACCTGACTCCGCAATTGGGCAAAGCTTTTGTTGCCGATGGTTTAGCCACCACGTTATCAGGTAGTGTTGGTGCACCGGGTATGACCACTTATGGTGAAAACATCGGGGTAATGGCAGTGACCCGCGTGTATTCCACCATTGTGTTTGTGATCGCAGGTGTGTTTGCTATTTTCTTGGGTCTTTCACCTAAGTTTGGTGCAGTGATTAGTACCATTCCAACCGCAGTTTTGACAGGTGCTTCGATTGTAGTGTTTGGCTTGATTACCATTGCCGGTGCAAAAATCTGGATCGAAAACAAAGTCGATTTCTCTAATAATAAAAATCTGATCATTGCCTCTGTCACCATTATTTTAGGTGCAGGCAACTTTGAATTGTTATTTGGTAGCTTTAATTTAGGTGGTATTGGAACCGCAACTTTTGCTGCGATTTTCCTGAACCTGTTATTCAGTTTAAAAGATAAAAACTAAAACATTGAAGGCAGCGTAAGCTGCCTTTTTTATTTTGGGAAAGATGCCACGACTAGATAATGCCACCATTGGCTCTAATCACCTGTGCATTGATCCAGTTACTGGCATCACTCACGGCAAAATCAAGCACCGCAGCAATATCTTCCACTGTGCCTAAACGTTCTAACGGGGCTGCTTTGGCCAACTGTGCAATCAATGCCTCACTCTTACCCTCAAAAAATAGCTCCGTCGCTGTTGGCCCAGGTGCAATTGCATTGACGGTAATATTTTTGCCTCTTAACTCCTTGGCAAGGATTGCGGTCAAAGCTTCGATGGCTGCTTTAGAAGCGGTATAAATGCCATACCCTTCCAGCTTCATACCAATCACGCTACTAGAGAGATTGATAATTTTCCCACCCTGTTCAAGTCGTTTCGCCGCCTCTCGCATACTATATAAGCTGCCTTTTAAATTAATCGCTAAAACCTTTTCAATGGTTTCATCATCTAAAGCTTCAATTTTTTGCAAGCACATGATGCCCGCATTATTAATCAGAATATCCACTCGCCCGTAGTGTTGAATGACATATTCAAATAGTTGCTTAACCTGATGCGACTGGCTGATATCTGCTTTAAAGGCACTTGCTGTCCCACCCGCAGCTTTAATTTTTTCGACCAACTGATTCGCTTCTAAATCATTGCGTGCATAATTAATCACGATTTGATGGCCTTGCTGTGCCAATAAAGCCGCGGTAAAAGCACCAATACCTCGGGATGCGCCTGTAATCAAAATCACTTTTTTATCATTTGCTGGCGTATTCATTTTTAACCTCGTCCAACTCAACTTATCACGGAATACGATCTATGATACTGTTCAGTGAGAACAAGATAATCCATCAAATTTCGGCTTCTTTATACGGATAGGCCGAACAAAAGAATCAAGCCTATGGACAAGTTAAATGCAATGTCGACATTTGTACATGTGGTTGAGCAGCGAAGTTTTACCAAAGCAGCACAGATCCTGAATTTACCGCGCTCGACCCTCACAGATGCGATTAAACAATTAGAAACGCAGCTGAATACCCGCCTACTGTTTCGGACCACACGACAAGTGAATCCGACCGACGAAGGCCACCTGTATTATCAACGCTGTAAATATATTCTGGCTTATATTGATGAATCAGATCATGATTTTTTACATGCTAAACCGCAAGGTAGCTTAAAGGTCGAAGTCCACGGTATCTTTGCTGCGCATTTTATTCTGCCCAAACTACATCAGTTTCTCGACGAATACCCACAAATCCAATTACAACTGACTGAAAGTGATCGCTATGTTGATCTGATTAAAGAAGGCATCGACTGTGTGATTCGGATTGGTCATTTAAATAATAGTGAACTGGTGGTCAGACCCTTGGGGCTGATCCCGCAAGTCACCCTCGCAAGTCCTGAATACCTCAAAAAATATGGTACTCCAAATACACTGAGTGAATTAAAACAGCATTTTATGGTGGGCTTTCATTCCACAGCACGGCAAAAAACGCTTCCCTTAGAGTTTCTGATTCACGATAAAGTTGAGTTTTATGACCTCACCTCCTTAATTCAAGTCAATGGGGCGCAGACCTACTCTGCTGCTGCAGAACAAGGCTTTGGTATTATTCAGGTGCCACGTTATGGTCATTTAAAGCAAATCGAAAATGGTCAGCTGTGCCCTGTGTTAACCCAATACGCCGTTCCTTCTTTACCCGTTTCTTTGCTTTACCCCTCAAAAACACGGGTTTCACCTCGACAACGGGTATTTATTGAATGGATGGTACAGTTGTTTAAAGATCATCCTTTGGATCAGGCTTAACCGTTTCGCTGCTCATCAAAAACAATTTTTGCTGCACTTAAGTCCACTATCTTTATTTAAGTGATGTTTAGTATGATGATTTTTTGCATTTCAATGCGTTGCCATCATGCGTTTTGATTTTTTTGATTTACAGCTATTTCTGCATATCGTCACTACAGGCAGTCTGACCAAAGGGGCGGAACGTTCTGCAATTTCCTTGCAAGCAGCCAGTGAACGCATCAAAAAACTTGAACAATATTTCGATACGCCTTTATTCATTCGACACACCACGGGTGTTGAGCTCACCAGTGCAGGCCATGCCTTAGCCGAACATGCACGACGTTTGCTCCGACAAAAAGACCAACTTGAACAAGAGATGCAACGCTTTCGGCAACAACAACCCGAATCCATAACCCTGTGGTGCAACTCCTCTGCACAAAGTGAATATCTGCCACCGCTGTTACCGCAATATCTGATGCGTCATCCTGACATCAATATCGATCTGCATGAAGCTGAAAGTTCAGAGATTATTGCGGCGCTCGGCAAAGGCATGGCCAAGCTCGGCTTGGTTTCCAGTTTCTTTGATATTCGCCCATTGCAAACCCAAGAATTTGCCAGTGATCCCTTGGTGCTAATTTGCCCAGCCTCACATGCTCTCACCCAACACACACAATTGAATTTGGTCGAGGCCCTAAACTATGGTTTTATTGGATTGATGCCGCATCATTCTTTGCAGCAATCCATCGAAACCCAAGCCAAGCAACTTGGCTTTAATATCCAATACCGTTTGCGTTTGCCCAATTTCGCTGCAATTGCTGAAGTGGTGGCAAAAGGCGTCGGCATCGCGATTATGCCTGCTCGTGCTGCACAGCGTTTAGAGCCAGACTATCATTTCAACACGGTACAGCTGCTGGGTGCATGGGCCAATCGGAAACTGCTGTTGGCAACGCAGGATTTCAGTCAACTGCCCGAGACTTATCAAAAGTTTGCAGATTTTTTATTGCAACATCGTCCTTAGTTCAGACCCAAATTAATGCGATAGCATATACGCACCTAATGCGACCAAGCCCATAAAAAACAGGCGGCGGAAGCGTTGCTCATTCAATTGATAGCGAATTTTTTTACCCAACCACATACCCATTAAAGCCGCAATCAAAGCCACGATGGATAGGCGATAATCCAGAGTGATGCCTGCCATCGGGTTATGCTGTAAAAATACGGCGAGGCAAATGGTGGACACGGTAAAGGTCAAACCCAAAGCCTGAACCAGCTCATCCCGTTTTAAATGCAAAGACTGTAAATAAGGCACTACGGGAATAATCACCACACCTGTTGCCACAGTCACCGCCCCACCGATATAACCGACCACAGGTGAGAGCCAACGCTCATATTTGCCCAAGTGAGGCAGATTCTTAACGCATAAACCATAAAGCCCGTACAGTATCAACATCGTACCCAATAAAATTTCACTGCTTTGGCCATGGCTTTGGCTTAAAGTGGGCAAAAAACTCCAGACCGATCCAACCACAATTCCAAGCAACAAAGACCAAAAGCGGCGTACAAAAGTCCAGACCCGCCCTTCAGCAAACAGCTGCCAGATATTGGTAATCATTGAGGGAACAATCAGTAAAGATGCAGCTTGAAAAGGACTCATGGCAATCGTGAGCAGTCCCATGGAGACCGCAGGTAAACCCAAGCCGATCATGCCTTTAATCATGCCCGCAAAGACAAATACCATCACAATAATTGCTAAAAAAGTCACGCCCGAATCTCCGATATTGCATCGGAATTATGCTACGAAAAAAAGCCAAGTTTGCCCTATTCTTATTTTTGGGAGCGGGCCTCAGGCAGAGCTTGAGGCGGTTCTATATTTGTCTTCCAACACATTGCTGATAATGCTTTCAATCATCCAGACCCGATACAGGCTGTTAAAGACATAACTTTGCCCGTCAATGCGCAATTCTAGGACTGGAAAATCAGGCTGATGCTTTTGCTGACACAGTTCATCATTCTGTTTCAGTAATGCCTCCACATCTTGCTCAGTGATTTGTCCAATCTCTAAACGCTTTTGCATGCGCTGAAAATGGGCCTTAAACGACAAGTCTTTACCACGCGTCCATACCCCTTCAAAAATCTGATGGATACAATCCACCTGCTGTTCTTCAGGCACACTATAAAACAGTCGTGCCATTTCATAAGTCGCTTCTTTGGTTGGACGGCAGAATGGGGTAAATGCCACTTGGGTACGCTTGGAAACACGAGTCGCCAAGCTCCAGTCAAACCAGTCTCGCCCGTGATAACTCAAGGGATAAACCTTCAACTGGATATTATAATAATTGGCCAGTTCTTCTTTGATATAGGCCAATAATAACCAGCTCATTGGATCTTCAAGCGCGATATATAAATCTAGCTCGGGATGCATGGCCTGCACTTCATTGAGCGCCTCACCATCATTAATCAAATGCTCGCGCCATTCGATATGATTGATCAGGAAAATAGGATTTCCCGTCAGCAATTTTTGCTGTTTTAGACGGCGGGTTAAACGTAATAAATCATCGACCGCTTGATATTTCCGCTCACCAAATTCGAAATAACTGGCAGCAACAGGCACATCTTTAAAAATGCGTTCAGGATAATCTTGAGGGCTTTGATGCCGACTGGCCATGGCATATAGGGTACGTAATTTGCCGTATTGTTGTTGCCACAGCATATGGAACACATCTTCCAGTAAATGTAAGAAGTTCTGTTCTCGTAAGGGGGTGTTTCGAAGAATGGTTTCAGCTTGTTGTAATGCTTCCGCGCTGGGAATTTCTGGGGTGTCATCAAAGCCAAAACGATGTTGCTTGGCAAGAATCTTGGCATCATTTAAACAGTAACTGAGCCATTCCTGCTTGGACATGCCATTCGGAGGCTCTGCGTCCTGCCTCGAAATAATCACTTTTAGAGGTTTCAACTCATCACTCAGGATTTCATTGAGCTGATCCAGTTGTTGTACCGCAAGATAGCTATAAACATCGTCTAGACGCAGGTAAATGCTTAAACCCTGTTCCGTGGGTAACACCGCCTGACGTGAAGGTTTCTGATAGAACCAACTCGATCGGATGGGATCAAACCAACGACGTAACAAAGACATGTCGATCGCCTCTAATGGTCATAAAGTGAAATATGAATCGATATACTCAAACTTGGGTTGGAACAAGTGAGTCAATAAGTCTGTTCAGTATCTTATAAAATAACAAAAAAGTCCCCCTTAATTGAAAGAGGGACTAAACGGGATTACAAAACTCGTACTGCGCCTTTGGCTGCGCTGGTCGAATGCATTGCGTAAATCTTCAATGACTTAGACACTTTACGTTTACGCTCTTCTGCAGGATGCCAACCCTTTGCTTCCTGAACGGTACGGCGATGTGCCATAGTCGCATCATCAACATTCAAATGAATGGTACGGTTTGGAATATCGATTTGAATGGTATCACCATCTTCAACCAGACCAATTGCACCACCTTCTGCTGCTTCAGGAGACACGTGACCAATCGACAAACCTGACGAACCACCGGAGAAACGACCATCGGTAATCAAGGCACAGTCCTTACCTAAGCCTTTCGACTTCAGGTAACTGGTTGGGTACAACATTTCCTGCATCCCTGGTCCACCACGTGGGCCTTCGTAACGAATCACTACGATATCGCCCGCAACGATTTTATGATCCAGAATCGCTTCAACCGCTGCGTCTTGGCTTTCAAAAACGCGTGCTGTACCGGTAAATTTAAGAATTGACTCATCCACACCCGCAGTTTTGACGATACAGCCATCTAGAGCGATGTTGCCGTAAAGAACTGCTAAACCGCCATCTTGAGAGAAGGCATGTTCAGCATTACGAATCACACCTTTTTCACGGTCACCATCAAGGGTTGAATAATAACGGTTTTGCGAGAATGCCACTTGGGTTGGAATGCCACCCGGAGATGAACGATAGAACTCATAAACGTCTGCATCTTCAGTACGGATAATATCCCACTTGTCTAATGCATCTTTCAACGTAGGCTCGTGCACGGTTGGACATGAGGTATTCAGTAAATTCGCACGATCCAGCTCGCCCAAGATCGCCATGATCCCACCCGCACGGTGCACATCTTCCATATGCACGTCTTGTTTTGCAGGTGCAACTTTTGACAATACTGGTACTTGGCGAGACAGACGGTCGATATCATCCATGGTGAAATCAACTTCAGCTTCATGTGCGGCCGCAAGTAAATGCAATACGGTATTGGTTGAACCACCCATTGCGATATCAAGCGTCATGGCATTTTCAAATGCAGCTTTAGTTGCAATTGAACGTGGCAAAATGCTGTCATCATTCTGTTCATAATAACGTTTCGCCAGTTCAACCACTAAACGACCTGCTCTTAAGAACAATTTTTCACGGTTGGCATGGGTTGCCACGATCGAACCGTTGCCCGGTAGAGACAAACCTAAAGCTTCGGTTAAGCAGTTCATTGAGTTGGCTGTGAACATCCCTGAACATGAACCACAGGTTGGACATGCCGAGCGTTCAAACGCAGCCACTTCTTCATCGGTATAGCTTTCGTCTGCTGCAACCACCATGGCATCAACTAGGTCAATTGCCTTTTCATCACCACGGAATTTGACTTTACCTGCTTCCATTGGACCACCAGACACGAATACCACGGGGATATTCAAGCGCATTGCCGCCATCAACATTCCCGGTGTGATCTTGTCACAGTTCGAGATACAGACCATGGCATCGGCACAATGGGCATTGACCATGTATTCCACAGAATCGGCAATCAAATCACGTGATGGCAGTGAATACAGCATCCCGTCATGGCCCATGGCAATCCCGTCATCGACGGCAATGGTATTAAATTCTTTTGCCACACCACCAGAAGCTTCAATTTCTCTCGCAACAAGTTGACCTAAATCTTTAAGATGCACGTGACCGGGAACAAATTGGGTAAATGAGTTGACCACCGCAATAATTGGTTTGCCAAAATCTTCATCTTTCATACCGGTCGCACGCCATAAACCACGCGCGCCCGCCATATTTCTTCCATGTGTTGATGTTTTCGAACGATAATCAGGCATTTTGTATTCCCAACAAGTGTGTGCTCGAGAAAAATAAGACTTTCTCTCTGGCGAAATGATACTGAGCTCTTTGCATCATACTACAAGTTATCGTTTAACAGATGACCAACAGGCCTATCTTTTTTGCACAAAAGCAATTCAGTCCGTGAATTAGGGACTCGCCGCGTTTTCGCTTATAATTTGAGATAAGTTTTATTTGGATTCCATTTGTGAAAATCATTTTTGCTGGTACGCCTGAATTTGCGGCAACCGCATTGGCGGCATTATTAAAAACATCCCACCAGATCATTGCGGTTTATACCCAACCTGACCGTAAATCAGGACGTGGGCAAAAATTAACGCCATCGCCTGTAAAACAATTAGCACTTGAGCACGGTTTAGCTGTTTATCAACCTTTAAATTTTAAAGCATCTACGGAAGAAGGCTTGGCCGCGCGACAAGAGCTTACTGCACTTGGCGCAGATGTGATGGTGGTTGCAGCCTATGGCTTGATTTTACCGCAAGCGGTTTTGGATACCCCGAAATATGGTTGTTTAAATATTCATGGTTCATTGCTACCACGCTGGCGTGGTGCTGCCCCGATTCAACGCGCCATTGCCACAGGGGATGCTGAAACGGGCATTACCATCATGCAAATGGCTGCAGGTTTAGATACTGGCGATATGATGTATAAAACCTATTGCCCAATTACTGCGGAAGATACCACGGCCAGCTTGCATGACAAATTGGCTGTTCAAGGTGCAGAAGCGATTTGTACCGTGCTTGAATCAGAACAAAGCTTGCAGGATTTTATTGAAAAACGTGAAGTACAAGATGAAGCACTGACCGTTTATGCGCACAAATTAGTGAAAGCAGAAGCGCGTATCGATTGGACTGTAAATGCAGTTCAAATCGATCGTAATATTCGTGCCTTTAACCCTTGGCCAGTCGCGTTTATTCAGCTCGATGAAAACAATGCCTTACGTGTTTGGGGTTCTACACTTTCACAACTGAGCAAAACCGATGCACAAGCTGGTGAAATCCTTGCCATTGATAAACAAGGTGTTCACGTTGCTTGTGGCGAAAATACTGCAGTGTGCTTAACCAGCTTACAATGGCCAGGTGCTAAAGCCCTCAATCCAGTACAAATTACTCAAACTCAAAAATTGCATATTGGACAAATTCTCCCATGAGCCAATCGAATCAATCATCTACAAAAAATTTGAATCTGCGTGCGCAAGTGGTCAAAACACTTTTGGCGGTTCAAAATGGGCAATCTTTGTCTTCCGTTTTGAATCAACATATCAATATCGTTTCTGAACGTGACCGTGGTTTATATCACGAGCTTACTTTAGGTTGTTTGCGCCAATGGTATTCGTTAAAAGCCATTACCTTACCCCTGCTCACAAAACCATTAGACAATGAAGCCCTAGAAAGTTGTTTATATCTAGGTTTATATCAAATTTTATGTACGCGTATTCCAGTACATGCTGCGATTTCAGAAACTGTAAATGCGGCTAAGCAACTCGGTTTCGAGCCAATGAGTGGTTTGGTGAATGCGATTCTGCGTCGTGTTTCACGTGAAACAGCTGAATTTGAAACAGCGTTGAATAATACCCATGGCTTACCAAGCTGGTTATTCAAACGACTCAAGAAAGATTGGCCTGAGCAAGCAGAGTCTCTATGCCAAGCCTTAAAACAAGTCGCACCACTGACGTTGCGCATCAATGAACGCCAAGTCAGTCGTAACGAATATTTAGAGATTTTGGACGAAGAGCAGATTGATGCTCGTCCTTGCACGCTTTCAGATGTTGGTATTGTTCTAGAGCAAACGGGCAATATTACCCATTTACCGGGTTTTGAAGAAGGTGGTTTTTCTGTTCAAGATGAACATGCACAATTGTGTGCGACGCTTTTACCAAACTTAGATAACAAAGTTGTTGTCGATGCATGTGCTGCACCAGGGGGTAAAACTGCACACATCCTTGAGCGCTTTGATCCTAAAAAGCTGATTGCGCTTGATCATGATGCAAAACGTTTACTACGTGTTTCTGAAAATTTAGAACGTCTTGCCTTAAATGAGAACAATGTTGAGATTATTACCGCTGATGCCACCACGTGGCAGGCACCTGAACCCGTCGATTGTATCTTGCTGGATGCGCCTTGTTCTGCAACAGGTGTGATTCGTCGCCACCCCGATATTCGCCTGCTCAGACAATCAACCGATATCGCACAAACCGTTGCGTTACAACAACAGATTTTGCAGCAGATGTGGCAACAGCTTAAAGTCGGCGGCACTTTGCTATATATCACCTGCTCGATTCTAAAAGCTGAAAACGAGCAGCAAATGGCGGCATTCTTTGCAGAACACACGGATGCAGAAGAAATCAAAATCGAAGCCGATTGGGGCATTGAACAGACCCATGGTCGTCAGCTGTTTCCTTCTGCCCACGCTGGTGATGGTTTCTATTATTGCCTGATTAAAAAATTGGCATAATAAAAAAGCAGGCTTAAAGCCTGCTTTTTTTAAATCTATTTTTAAAGCGTATGCTGATCTTTCACTTCTTCCAGAACCTCATCGAGTTCTTCTGGATGCTTCATTAAGTGCAGAATAGACAGCGCCAATCCACCCCATACAAATAGCATAGAAATAATCATCATGATGATTGCTGAAGTATTCATCTCTACTCTCCTAGCGATCTTTGATTCGGCTGAGTACAACAGCAACGACAGCACAGAAAATCACGCTGCCCCATCCAAAGATTCCTTGTAAGCTCATGCTATAACTATCGTAACCGTTTTTCACCAAGTTAAACACGGTCATGCTTAAGGTTGTTAACAAGATGAGTGAAGTAATCACGGTTAATGTAAATGACCAACCCTTGCCGAGCTGAATCGTCGAAATACGGTTGACATGATCCCGAAGCTCAATTAATGCAGAACGTTTTAGCCAAGCAATCGAGATAATCGAAACCAATGCACCACCAATAATACCGATGTTATTGATGAAATGGTCAATAATATCAACGAGCTTAATCGCATTTACACTTGAGAATAAAATCACTGAAACCAGTGCACTACCACCACCAATAATAGTTACAGCTTTGGTACGGCCCCATTTCAATTTATCTTGCATTGCCGCAATTGGCACTTCCAAAATACTCACCATTGAAGAAATACCGGCAACAAACAGTGAAGAGAAGAATAAGAGGCCAAATATGTCTGAACCAGTACCTAAACTTGAAATGATTTTCGGGAAGGCAATGAATGCCAAACCAATACCACCACTCACAACATCGTGTACTTCTTTACCAGCGGTATGTGCCATAAAGCCCAATGCCGCAAAGATTCCAATACCCGCTAAAATTTCAGTCGATGCATTGGCAAAACCAACAATCAAGCCTGAACCTGTTAAATCAGTTTTTGGTTTAAGATAAGAAGCATAGGTCACCATGATCCCGAAGCCAACCGACAATGAGAAGAAGGTGTGGCCGTACGCCGCTAACCAAACTTTATAATCCATCATTGCCGACCAGTTTGGGGTAAAGAATGCATTTAAGCCTTCAGCCGCACCAGGTAAACGTAATGACTGAACCACCAGAATCGTGAACAAGACGAATAATAATGGCATGAAAATCTTATTGGATAATTCAACGCCCTTTTTCACCCCACCATATAAAATGATTAAAGTCAGTGCCCAAATCCCAACGATAGGCCAGAACAAATGGCTGACGAAGTTCAGGTCAAAGCCAGTCGCTTTTGAGGTCTGCAAATAAGTATTGAAGAAGAAGCTTTCCGGGTCACTGCCCCACGCCTGACCAATCGAGAAGTAGACATAACTTCCCGCCCAAGTCAGTACACTGGCGTAGTACAAACCAATGATGATACAGACACAGACTTGCCACCAACCCAGTGTCTCACCGCCTTTAAATAGCGCCCGATACGCTTTTGGTGGTGAATTACGCGCACGATGACCGGTTGCATAATCCAAGAATAAAAGAGGTAAACCAGCGGTAATCAACGCAAGTAAATAAGGGATAAGAAACGCCCCGCCGCCATTTTCATAAGCAACATAAGGGAAACGCCAAATGTTACCTAAACCTACAGCTGAACCAACAGCTGCAATAATAAAACCAGATCGTGATGTCCAGTTTTCACGAGAATCTGCCATAAAACACCTAAGTTGTCCTGCTGGCTATTCCATGCTGTGTTAGGTTTTTATTATCCAACAGACATGAAAAGTGCCATAAAAAATCTTGTTTTGCTTGCATGAAATTTCAACCTTGTGGGTCTCCGTTTACATGGACAAACAAAGCAAAAACCAAACCATCTTCCTTAAAGATTGGGCTTTGTTTTTCTGCTTTTAATAGCCGAACAATACCTGTTTTTATTTCTTTTTACTGTAAATTCTGAAAGAAAAAGTCATCTTTTTTGAACAACTGATTATTTTTCAACAGACTGTAATTTTGACCTTGCAGTCAACTTATAAAAATCAAGTACATAAAACAATCAAGCGAAGCTAAAACTCCGCTTGGGCCACAATCTTTTTTATTGTTTGATGGCTAATAACCTTTCCTCTTGCATATCCCGAATTGCAGAATGAATCCCTTCCCGACCAAGGCCAGAATCCTTCACCCCGCCATAAGGCATATTATCGACACGGAAAGTTGGGACATCGTTAATAATCACACCTCCGACATGTAAATGATCCCATGCGTACAGCATCTTATTTAGATTCTGCGTATATACACCCGCCTGTAAGCCAAAACGACTTTGATTAATGGTGGCAATACCCTGCTCAAAATCCTTAAATTTTTCAAGGATCGCCACAGGACCAAAGGCTTCATCTTTATAGATTTCCAGCTTGGCATCTACATTTTCCAACAAAGCAGGTTCAAACAACATGCCTTGTAAACTTCCTCCTGTCAGTATTTTTGCTCCTTTTTTCTCAGCTTTATCTAGCCACTTTTTTAGGCGAACAGCCTCAGCTTCCTTAATCATGGGCCCAACCAATGTCGTTGCTAAAGCTGGATCATCCACTTTGATTTTTTTCAATTTTGCGACCAGTTTCTTTTTCACTTCTGCATAAATATCAGCATGAACTAAAATCCGCTGCACACTGATACAGACCTGCCCCGCATGCCCATAAGCGGCACTAATCAAACGATCTATAAGTGCCTCATCAATCACGGTATCTGCATCGATCAGAACCGCAGCATTACCGCCCAGTTCTAAGGTGACTTTCTTTCGGCCTGCACGCGCTTTCATATCCCAACCGACCTGATCTGAACCTGTAAAGCTGAGTAATTTAAAGCGATCATCGGTCACCAAAATATCTGCTGCTTGACGGTCACACGGCAAGATCGACCATGAACCTTTAGGTAGATCTGTTTCAGCTAATACCTTGGCTATCATTAATGCACTGATTGGAGTCAAACTGGCAGGTTTTAAAACAAAAGGACAGCCTGCTGCAATCGCAGGCGCAATCTTATGTGCCACCAGATTCAGAGGGAAATTAAACGGACTGATTAAGGAAATCGCACCAATTGGCACATGTTTAACCATACCTCGAAAACGGGCTGCTGCAGGTGTCACCGCCAAGGGCAACATGCGGCCATCGTCCAGCTGCGTCACTGCATCTGCTGCCAATTGGAAGGTATTAATCAGACGTTCAACTTCTGCACTTGCTGCACCTCGCGGCTTGCCCCCTTCGGCAATCAGGATTTCAGTCAATTCTTCACGCAGTTCATTAAAGCGCTTTACACAATGCAATAAGATCTGTTGTTTTTGAAAGGGCTTTAATGCTGCCATTTCCTGTTCTGCTTTTACTGAAGCAGAAATGGCTTTTTCAAGCACTTTGGCATCGGCCAGAGCAACACGAGCATAGACGGTATTTCGATACTTATCATGTACTTCAAGCCATTGCCCCGTGCTCACCGCTTTTCCCGCGACATACAGTGGATAATCCCGCACGCTTGTTGTATCTGTCATTATTCTTGATCCCGTTATAAAAATTTAAAATTAGACTACTGCATATTTTCCAAGATCACTATATGATTCGCCCATTCGCTGATGAATTCACAACAATTCATTACGGTTTTTGATACTGATTAGGACAATGCAATGAAAATATTAAAAATATCAATGCTTGCTTTAGGGACAAGCTTTTGTGGTCTGGCACAAGCAGATATGATTGGTGTAAAAGGTGATCTTAGCTATTGGAATTACAATGGTGAAGCCAATATGGCCGCACAAACTTCAGCACCAGATCAAGACCTTGATCGTAAAGGTTCTGCACAAGTCTCGCTTGCATTTGAACACCCGATTCCACTGATTCCAAATGCAAAAATTCGCTATGTGAATTTAAAATCACAAACTGAAAATGAAGTTGCAGGTCAGCCAGTTTATGATCTAAATATCGATCATACCGATTTCATTTTGTATTATGAAATTTTAGACACCATCGTAAATGCAGATGTTGGTCTAGGTGCCACTAACTTGAATGGTGATGTAAAAACACTAGGCTTAAGCAAAACTGATATCGATAAAACGGTTCCTGTGATTTATGGATCAGCTGGGGTAAAACTACCTTTCACAGGCTTAAGCGCTAAAGCTGAGTTGTTATATAGCAACTTTAACGACGCTAAAATCACCGATGCACAAGCCGAACTACAATACAACTTTATTGACAATCTCTTGGTCGATGTTGGCTTAAAAGCGGGCTATCGTATCCTCGATGTCAAACTAGATGATTACGAAAAAAATGACCTTAAATTTAACTTTAAAGGTCCTTATATCGGCTTAGATATCCATTTCTAAATCGTAATAACGTGAGAAACGGAATCTTTAGATTCCGTTTTTTATATCCAATCATTAAGCTCTCCTCCTTAATGTAAGCCAAAACCTACAACAATCGTAGTGATTAGCGAATACCCCAATACAAACTTTTCACCTATCATATAAAT
>NZ_JAZEZK010000027.1:0-55429 GCF_037028485.1 Acinetobacter sp. 102 | reverse complement strand
CTGCGTGGTGGTGCCTGTTGAGCCAACTCAAGCCATGATTAATGCGATGGAACAGTTTGATGATAGACATGACTATGCAGATATGACATCAGCTTATAAAGCAATGCTAGAAGCAGCAAGGGGCGGAAATGAGTAATTGGATTAGTGTTAATGAACGGTTGCCAGAATTTAGAGTTCCTGTCTTTGCTGGATTTTATAGAGATGGAGATTTCAATTGGTGGGTATTTGAAAGATATGACGAAGATGAAGGTTGGTGTTGGGCAAGGTATGAGGGCGACTTAGAAAGTGATGCTTATGCAGATGAATATGAAATTACGCATTGGCAACCATTATTTGAAGAACCAAAAGCGGATACGGAGGGGTGAATGGCTAAATATATTGAGAGAGAGGCTTTTGAGAAGCTTCCAGAAGTTGCGGAAATATTAAATGAAGAAAAATCGCATTTTAATGGTGATTTTTATAACTTACCGTTTAACTCCTGTGCAGAATCATTTATCAATGGAGCTTGGTATGGGTTTCAAGAAGCCAAAAAGCTCGAAGGCTGTGTGGTGGTGCCAGAGCGAACAGGTGGATTTTATATTCAGGATTTACGCAACCCAATTGGGAACTGCATGAAATTTTGGTACAAATCTGGTTATGGCACCAAACACAAAAACTTCTTTTGGTGTGCGACTTATGAAGAAGCTCAAGAATATGCGGGTGGCTGCGACTGGTTTAAAATTTGGTATGCACCTTACATTGATACTCTTATTGAACATACGGTTGATATGCAACATGCAGATCGAATACGTGAAGAAGCAATGTTAGAAGCAGCAAGAGGCGGAAAATGAGTAAATCAGAATTATGGTCCGTGGCTATTCGACCTGAATGTGATAGCCCGTTTGAGCAATGCCCTGCTGCATCCAAAGAATTAGCAGAGAAAGCAGTTGCTCGCTACAAAAGCATGAATGAGAAGGAAGGCAATGAATTTGCATTAGAGATTTTCGATGATTGCTTTGAAGTGCAAGTTTGGGAAGGTTCTGTGGAAGATCATGAAAAAGAAATGTTTTATACAGAATCTTGGTTTAACGAAGCCATGTACTGGTGTGACAGTTTAGAAATGGCTGAGCGAGTTTTTAAATTTGGTGAGATAGTTGATTGCCATAAAAAAGGTTATCCAATTCTAAAGACATCAGATTTTGAAGAGGCAAAACGTTTCTTTGAAGAACCACAAGCGGATGCGGAGGGGTGAATGGCTAAATATATTACTTCCGATCAAGTATGTGAAATGTTCGGAATTACAAAGGTTACATTGTGGCGTTGGGAGGTTAAAACTCAATGGGGTAAACCTTTCCCTGCCCCTGCTCTAACTTCTGTTGGTGGTGCACCAAAACGCTATCTACTATCAGAAGTTAGAAATTGGGAAAAACAATGTATTGGTAAAAAGGCGGTCGCATGACCGCTTTAACCTTTTAATCTTTCTAATTTTTCAATCCACTTTTCATAAACTTCTGTTTGTTCTGCTACATAACTATGTAGATCGTAAACTTCCTGATTGTTTGGCAACACATGCCCTAGCATAATTTCGTGAATATCCCTATTTTTTGAGAATGAACTGAAGTTGGTTCGGGCCGTTCTTCTTAGATCGTGAAGCGACCAGTGTTCCATAGTTTCTTTTTTAAATCTTTTCACCCATCCAATAACGCTAGATGGTAATTGTGTTGAAGCTGCATCTGTTAAGTATTCAGTTTCATCTTTTCCATTACTGAATAAATATTTCCCACCACTTAACTCAAAAGCTTCTTTAATTAAGACTTCCATGTAAGGCAAAATTGGTCTAATCAATGTCTTGTCATTTTTATAACCAGTTTTGTGATTGCTTGGAGGTACTGTCCATATTTTGCGTTTAAAATCGAAATGCTTCTTTTCAGCTCTGCGTAATTCACCATTGCGACAGGCATATATCAAGCAAAGCTCAAGAAAAATCTTATTCTTCTGTGTTAGTCGTGACCATTTTAAGCATTCATAAAATACTTTAATTTCATCATCTGTTAATACGCGCTTGGTCGGCTTAGAAACAATATTTAAATCTGCTTTCGGGAAAATATCTGCAAGCACATTTGTTTGAACATATTTGCGTTTTGCTGCCCACTTCAACATTTGTTTAGTATTGGATAATAAATTTTTAGCAGTACCTGGAATGCGAGCTGCTAGTTCTTCAAATAATTGAAGCCAGTCGGTTATATCTATTCGATCAATCGGCAGATCGCCAAGTTTAGGCAATAAATGATTTTCAAACATTCTTTTAATGTGCTCATGCTCTTTTTTATTTTTAGAACAATATGAGTCATACCACATCTGTAAGACTTCATTGAAAGTCACGGGATTGATATTCTTTTCTTTTTCTACAAGTAGCTCTAATTTTGGATTTTTATTCTGGTCTAGCAATCCACGTAAACGTGTTGCTTCAAGCCTTGCATCTTTAAGGCTCATGTGTGGGTATGTGCCTAAATCAACACGTTCTTGCTTATTATTAAATCTATAGCGCAACTGAAAGACAATTTTTCCCTTTGGTGATATTCTAACGCTCATAGAGTCACGATCAGCAACAACCTCTACAGCTTCGCGTTCTTTACCATTGTTTGCTTTTAGCCAAGCTTCTGATAATGCCATTTCAAACTCTAAAAATAATATGTACACAGAATCGATTAAAAAATCGAAACACGGCAGTATGTACACACTTATGTACACAAATGACGTGAAATAGAGTGTTGCATTATGAAATGGTTGTTAATGGTTAAACAAGCATAAAATTGGCTAATATATGATTTCGATGTAATGGTATGTAATAAAGTTAAATTGAACTTTATTCATACTAATATTTATGCTAAAACTGCACATAAGTGACAAAAAATCACATAAATGGCATTTTAGGCGTTCTAATGAAAATTATACCAGAACAAACGACCACCAGTCTGATTCATTCGAGTGATCAAGGTCTTAAACTTGATGTTGGTGCTTTTTGCTTTTTTTTACTTGGTATGTTTTTAGCAGCACTCATGTTTCATCGAATTGGCTTTTTTTAAACTTTTTGACCACTACCCTATTTGCAAATAAAAGCCCTCAATGTTGAGGGCTTTTATTTTAGCAACACCTTATGGCTTAACCATGACGTTTCGCAAACTCATCCATAAAGTTCACCAATGCTTGGACGCCTTCTAAAGGTACAGCATTGTAAATACTTGCACGCATACCACCCACTGAACGGTGGCCTGCCAAGTTCAATAAGTGATGTTGTTCAGCTTCTTGCAAGAAGGTCTTTTCAAGTGCTTCGTCAGCTAAAGTAAATGGTACGTTCATCATTGAACGATTTGCGATCGCGATTGGGTTGTTATAGAAATCGCTTGAATCAATATAACCATAAAGCAGTTTTGCTTTCTCCTGATTCACTTTATAGATCGCATCTACCCCACCCTGCTCAAGCAACCACTCAAACACGAGACCAGATAAATACCACGCATAAGTCGCAGGAGTATTCACCATTGAACCATTCTTGGCTTGATCGGCATATTTTAAGATGCTTGGAATCTCAGGTTTTGCTTGATCTAACAAGTCATCACGAATAATGACGATAGTTAAGCCTGCTGGACCAATATTCTTTTGCGCACCCGCATAGATCAGACCAAACTTGCTGACATCCAATGGCGCAGACAAAATGCTAGATGAATAATCACAAACCAACGGTGCGTTTACATCTGGAATAGCCGCGAATTGCAAACCACCAATAGTCTCATTATCCGCATAATGTACATAAGCAGCATCATTTGAAAGGTTCCAAGTACTTTGTTCAGTAATTGCATGTTTACCATCAATTAAAGTCCCTGCTTCAACGATATTAATATCGCCATAACGCTTGGCTTCTTTGAGCGCTTTTTCAGACCAAATACCCGTATGGATATAATCAGCCTTGTTGTTTTTACCCAATAAATTCAGTGGGATCGCTGAAAACTGCAGCGACGCACCACCTTGTAAAAACAAGACTTTATAATTTTCAGGAATGTTCATGAGCTTACGTAAATCAGCTTCAGCCTTCTCTGCCACAGCAACATAGTCATTGCTACGATGACTCATTTCCATGATCGACAGGCCTTTGCCCTGCCAATTCAACAATTCTTGTTGAGCTTTTTCTAAAACGGCAGTAGGTAATGCAGCAGGACCAGCGCAGAAATTATAAGCACGCATGAGTTTTTCCCTTGTTAAAGTGGAACAAATTGGAATGGGAATTTAACCATAGATTGGCGAAGCTTGCAGCAGCTTATCACCTAAATATTTCAATTTAACCGAGAAAATAATATTAATTTTTCAATCCTGTTGCGGTCATAAATGATATTTTAGGCCAAGTCTCAACAGTGGATTTAAACAGCACATTTTCATGTTTTTTCGGAGATTTATTTAGATTAAAAACTCTACTTTTTACAATTTCACTACACCAAAAGTGTCGATATAACTATTTAATTAAAAACATATTATTTTAATTTTATAAAAAGAATTTAGACTTACTCAGGATATTATTAAATTGCGACATAACCAAATGTTGAAACGACATGATCGACCGAGTTTTAAGGTCCAGCGCTTTCCTAAAATGTTAAGCTTCAGTATAGGCTTAATCAGCTGTGCCCTATTGCCTACGGCCCTATTTGCACAAACATTGAGTTATAGCGAAGCTGAACAATATGTTGTGGAAAATGCCTATTCAACACAAGCCCAGCAGGCCCTACAACAAGCCTCCCAACTTGAAATGGAAGCTGTCAAACACCTCGGTCTACCCCGTATTGATTTAAATGCTCGCGCCTATTCATTTCATAGCGAAACCAGTGTGCCCTTAGAATCGAGTAAACGTCGACTCGAAAACTCACTCACTCGTGGATTTGACGACAAATTATCACAATGGGGTAATGTGCTTCCACCAGAAGTGATTGATCAAGTCAGCCAAGGTTTTGATCAGACGGTCAATGAAGGCTTAAATAAGGTACCCAATAATCTGGATGTTACAGTCAAAGACCATGATGTACGCACTTCAATTTCAATGGTGATGCCACTCTATACTGGCGGTAAAATTAACAGTGCCAAACAGATTGCCACCATTCAAGCACAACGCTCAAATATCAGCGAAAAACAACAACAAGATTCACAACGCTTTGAGATGATTCAATCCTATTTTAATGTGCAATTACAACAACAGTTACTCAACGCTAGCCTGTTTAATTTAAATGCCATGCAAGAACACTATAACAATGCACTTAAATTAGAGAAACAAGGTTTTATTAATAAAGGCCAGCGCATGCAATTTGAAGTGGCGCGCAATAATGCCGAACGCACCTATCAAAATGCGCAGTCGAATCTGCAAGCGAGCCAGTTTAGCCTAAAAAATCTATTACAGACTAAAGAAGGCCTAAACCTCACCACCCCACTATTTGTAAATAATGCACAAAATCATTCTTTGGATAAACTGCTGGCAAATTACGATCAAAACTCCAGTTTGATTAAAAAGCTGCAAATGGACACCCAGCTTGCCAATGAAAATATCAAAGTACAACAATCTGCGAAAAAACCAAGCCTGTTTGCCTTTGGTGAATATGGGTTGGACAATAAAGAGAATTGGATTGTCGGTGTGATGGCCAAATACAATCTATTCTCGGGCATTGATAACAATAAAAATATCCGTGCTGCCGAACTGAAAAAATACGCTGCTGAGCTCATGACCGAACGCACCAAGCAAGAAGTCGAAAACGTGCTGTACAAATCGTATAGCGAATTAAACGCGTCTCAGACTAGCCATCAACTATTAACCCAAAACACCAAAGCTGCTCAAGAAAACTTACGTATCCAACAGCTTTCATTTAAAGAAGGTATGGGCACGGCGACTCAAGTGATTGATGCACAAAATGCCTTCAGTGCATTAAGAAGTGAGATGGCGATAAATTCATATAAATACATCTTATCTTTAGCCACCTTATTACAAAGCTATGGTTCGATTGATGAGTTCAAGCTTTATGTTAATCAACCACGTACAGACTATATCCGTTAATTGGAGAAATTTATGAGCCAGAATCAATCATCATCCAATTCAGAACGCGATACAGATCAAGTGGAAAATAAGACTGAGACTCAAGCGTCTGAACCATCTCAAGCACAAGTGACCTCTACAGAAAAAGTAGAACAGCCGAGACCTGAGACCTCAAACTCAAATATACAACAACCACCCACCGAGCCAGCCAAAAAAGGCAAGGCAAAAATCATCGGCTTAATTATTTTAATTCTGCTGTTAGGTCTGATTGCATTTGGTTTATGGAAAGCATATCAGCCACAAGCGATTGAATTGCAAGGTCGGGTTGAGTCGGAAACGGTACATATCAGCACCAAAGTCCCGAGTCGTATTGAAGAGTTTTATGTGTCTGAAGGTCAAGCTGTTAAAAAAGGTCAAGCACTGGTTCGTTTTGTCAGCCCAGAATTAGAAGCGAAAAAGGAACAGGCTCAAGCGGCATTACAAAGCGCGACTGCTTTTCATTCAACGGTATATCGTGGTGCGCAGCAAGAGAATATCGAGACGCTATATGCCAATTGGCAAGCAATGAAAACTCAAGCGGAGTTAGCAGCAACAACCTACAAACGTGGTGAAACTTTATTTCAACAAGGTGTAATTTCACGTCAACGCCGTGATGAAATGCTTGCAGCACAAACCTCTGCACGTGAAACAGCCGAGGCAGCTTATCAACAATATGCACGAGCCAAACGTGGCAGTACTGAACAGCAAAAATCAACTGCCGATGCGCAAGTTGCGATGGCACAGGCGGCAGTGAAAGAAGCCAATGCTCTGACTGAAGAAACCAAACTGTATTCACCAACAGATGGAACTGTGTCTAAGACTTATGGTAAGCCAACAGAATTGGTGGCAACTGCGGTACCTGTGGTCAGTATTATCGAAGATCATGATTTGTGGGTCAGCTTAAATGTCCGCGAAGACATGTATAGCTCAGTCTATAAAACCAAAACTTTAGAAGGCTTTATACCCGCCCTCAACAAAAAAGCCACTTTTAAAGTCAAAAATATCGATGCAGAAGGTGACTTTGCGACCATCAAAACCACACGCCAAACAGGCGGTTATGATATTCGCAGTTTTAAGTTTCATTTAGTCCCTGAGCAAAATATTCCAGATTTAAAAGTCGGTATGAGCGTGTTGTTTAAAATTGAAGAGGCAAAATAAGCGATGTTTGCAGTGATGCTGCGGGAATTGCGCTATTTAAAACGCCATAAAGTTGATTTGTTTATGGCGGTGATTGCCCCTTTGCTGGTGATTCTATTATTTGGCAGCATGTTTTCCGCGGGTAAAGCCGAACATTTACCCATTGTGGTGATTGATCAAGATCAAAGTGAAATGAGTCGTAAAGTGATTCATGCACTTAGCATCAATCATACCTTGAAAGTTAAAACGATTACCGCTAGCCAAGATGAAGCCGAACGACTGATCAATAAAACCGAAGCTTGGGGATTCGTGATGATCCCTGAGGGGGCTGAGCAACGTCTGGTCAAAGCCCAAGATGCGCAGATCAGTATCGCCTATAACCAGTCTTTTTTTAGTATCGGTAATACCATTTCTTCAGCCATGTTGATCAGCACCTTGAATGGGATGGCAGATTATATGGGGCAAAGCTATTTAGCCAATACTATTCCCTATTTAGACATGCCAACACCGCATATCAAGATCTCAACTCTATATAACCCAAGCATGAGTTATGAACTGTTTCTGGAACCTTTTATGGTGCCAGCAGTCTTACATTTATTACTATGCTGTTGCGTGGCTTTTGCTATCGGGCAGGAATTTAAACGCAAGACTGTCGGTGAATGGGTGAACTCAAAACAAATTATCTCAAGTCTACTAGGTAAAATCCTGCTCTATGTCTTTATCTTCTGCGCCTGGACTTGGTGCTGGATGTTCTGGCTCGCACATATTCGTGGTTACTTTATCGCAGGTTCACTTACACTGATCCTTGTTGCACAGTTTTTGCTGTATTTTGCTTATGCCGTGATTAGCAGTACTGTGGTTTTGGCAACACAGAATTTACCTAAAACCTTTGGTTTTATCGCACTCTACGGTGGATCATCGCCAAGCTTTTCAGGGATTACCCTGCCCTTAAATAATGCACCCGCATTTACTCAATTTTGGTCGATGATTATTCCTTACACGCCTTACGCTAAATTGCAGACCGAACAATGGATTATTGGCAGTGATCTGTATGTTTCATTGGTTCCATTTGGGATATTGTTGATCTTTGCAGGGTTATTCTTTGCACTAAGCGTGCGTCTGTTAAAGAAAAATACTCAGGAGCTATGCTCATGAAAGCATTTTTCAATTATTACCTACAGACCTTCAAAAACATTTTTGCCAATAGCTCGGTGTTTACCACGCTCATTGCCGCAATCCTGCTCTATAGTTTTTTCTATCCAACTGCCTATAAAGCACAAACCGCTGAAGATATTCCAATTGTGATTGTGGATGAAGAACAGAGCATTTTGACCTCAAAAATCATTAGCCAAGCGTCTAATAGTCCTCACATCAAAATCATCACCGTGACAGATAACTTTCTTGAAGCACAGCGCATGGTGAAAAACCAGCAAGCTGAAGGTATTTTGTTATTACCAGAAAACCTGACCAATAGCTTAAAACGCGGTGAAATGGGCGGTATTGGCCTGTACTTGAGCACGGCTTATTTCATTCGAACCAAAGAAGTAGGTGTCGGTTTAGCTGGCTCGATAGAATATACCCTGAAAGAGCATCTCGAAAAGTTTGGCAGTGCCTCTGCGTTTGAACCAGAACTCTCCATCCATCAGATTCCTTTGTTTAATACCATGTCGGGTTATGGCAGTTATATCTTCCCTGCTGTGGCCAGTTTAATTATTCATCAGACTATTCTACTTGGTCTGGCGATGCTGATTGCCAGTTACCGTGAACAAGGCTGGGTGGCGAAACCTGTAGAGTTCTGGGCCACTTTTGCAGCGATCTTTACCACAGGTTGTTTAGGCTGCCTGTATTTATTTGGCTTTACCTTCTGGTTATATGAATATCCACATGGTGGCAATTTCTGGGGCATGCTGCTTGCCGTGCCGATCTATGTCAGCTGTGTGATTGGTTTGGGTATGTTGGTCGGTTCACTGGTTGATATGCCAGAACGGGTTGGTCATTTAATTGTTGTGACTTCTGTACCCTTGTTTTTGCTGACAGGTACCGCATGGCCACATGAAGCCATGCCACATTGGATGCAATACTTTGCATGGACACTGCCTTCAACCCATGGGGTTCAACTCTTTGTACAACTCAATCAGATGGGTGTGCCCACCTCAATCGTGGTGCCAAAACTGATTTATCTTACGACAGTCGCTGCAATATTATTGGCAATTTCTTATTATCGTCTAGTTAAAAAATAGTGCTTTTCACTTTAAGTTGATATTAAGGATCTCTTGGCATATTGCTTCAATCGTAGACATTAAAAGGTAAGCCGAATTTAGTCTTACCTTTTAATCCATCTGAATTGAGGCATGGATATGGCTAAAATCTGCTATTGCGCTGATGATTTTGCAATGAACCCTGAAATTTCAGAGGCCATTCTATTGCTGATTAAAAAAGGCGTCTTACATGCAACTTCATGTATGACCCAATCCGAGCATTGGCCAATTGCAGCACAACAACTCAAAACATTAACGACTCATGTTGAAGTCGGTTTACACCTTAATTTTACTCACGCCTTTCAACCACAGACCATCGCCTTTCCCCTTCCCATGCTGATGTTGAAAGCATGGACACGTCATTTAGATACTAAAATTATTCAGCAAAGTCTTGAACAACAATGGAATAGTTTTCTTTCTGAAATGGGAAAACAACCCGATTTTATTGATGGTCATCAGCATATCCACCAATTTCCGGTTATTCGAGATGTGTTGATGGACTTCTTGCAACAGCAGAATTTTCAAGGGTGGGTCAGAAACCTACAACATCCACTGACTATTTCCAATTACACCATCAAAACACGTTTGCTTTCTGCACTGGGTGCAGCAACCTTAGCAAGTCAATGCAGGCAAAAAAACATCCATCAAAATCAATATTTTGCAGGCATATATGATTTTGAGCAGAAAAACTACGCTCAACTTAATCAACAGTGGTTAATGCGCGCGCAAGATAATTTATTAATCATGTGTCATCCAGCCACTCAAGCAGTTGACCAGCAGGATCCCATTGCTCAAGCACGCGTTCGAGAATTCCAATACCTCAGCTCATCTCAATTTCGTGATGATTGTCAAATCTATCAAATTTCGCTGACCTCAATGGATACATTATTATGATAAACAGTCCATTTCTTTCTTGCGTAGTCCCTGCCTACAACGAAGCAGAAAACCTTAAAAAGTTTATCCCAGCTTTGGCGCAGCAGTTAGAACAACAAAATTTACGCTATGAAATCATCATTATTGACGATGGGAGTAAAGATAATAGTATCGCGGTCTTACAGCAAATGCTCGATGACTATCCATTGCGCATCCTTACTCTATCACGGAATTTTGGCAAAGAAGCAGCCTTAAGTGCAGGTCTGGACTACGTTACAGGCGATGCGACCTTATTGATCGATGCCGATTTTCAGCATCCGCTAAATGCAATTCCGACTATGATTCAACTCTGGAAAGATGGCTATGACATGGTGTATGGCATTCGGGATCGAAGCACAGAATCATGGCTCAAAAAAATCTTTACCCAAGGCTATTACCACATTTTGAATTTAAGTTCTTCGGTCGACATCCCTGAAAATGCGGGTGATTTTCGCCTATTAGATGCAAAAGTCGTTGAGGCAGTAAGAAAACTTCCTGAAAAGAATCGTTATATGAAAGGGCTATATGCATGGGTTGGTTTTAAGAGTATTGGGATTCACTTTACTGAACAACAGCGTCAATTTGGCCAATCCAGTTTTAATTTTAAGGCCCTGTTTCAACTGGCAATGTCAGGGTTGACAGGCTTTTCCGATTTACCACTACGCTTATGTATTTATCTCGGTGCACTGCTTGCACTCTTTGCAATGAGTTACGGTATCTGGATCATTATTGAAACGATGATTGAAGGTATCCGTATCCCTGGTTGGGCCACGTTAGCCGCTGGAATGACGCTCTTAGGTGGTATCCAACTGCTCTGTATTGGGATTTTAGGTGAATATATTGGGCGTATTTATGCGGAAGTTAAAAACCGACCAAAATATATTGTTGCTGCTGAGTATTCACATAACCACGCTAAACCATTGGTTCATGACAAGCAAAACAATGTAGTTTCTCTCTAATGCAAACTCATGTCCTACAGTTTTTTCGTTTTGGTATTGTTGGCTTAATTGCAGCACTTACACACTACTTTCTTGTGATATTGCTGATTCAACCTCAATACCAAGTCTCACTAAAATATGCAAACCTCCTCGCCTTTCTCATGGCTTTCTGGGTCAGTTACTTTGGTCATCGTATTTTTACTTTTCAAGCCACACATCTGCAGCACAGAGAAACACTGAAGAAGTTTATCGTCGTGGCTGGGCTGGGGTTCATGTTGAATGAATCTGTTTTATTAGTCAGTCACCATTACCTTGATATCCCGATTTCCATGCTGGTTATTTTTAGTATTGGCATTACCTCAATTTTTACTTTTTTACTCAACCGTTATTTTGCATTTCAATAATAGGGATTCGATATATGCAACAATGGCTGCGATCGTCTAAATTTTTACTTGTCTTTTTACCCGTTTGGTTATTGATTAGCTCATGGATTCGTCCACTTTCTGTGCCTGATGAAGGACGATATGGGGATATTAGTCGCGCCATGCTTGAATCAGGAGACTGGCTGATTCCACGGATTAATGGCTTACCTTTTATGCACAAGCCACCTTTATTGCATTGGCTCTCTACAGCATTTATGGAGATATTTGGCCTTCACGCTTGGGTACTACGGCTTATTCCCACCTTAGCTGGCTGTATGATGCTGATCAGTCTTTTTATTTTTTTAAAAAAGTACGTTTCAGAACAAATAGCACAACTGACCATCATTATTCTGGCAACCAGCTTATTGTTCTATGGCAGTAGTGAATATATCAACCATGATCTATTAGTCGCTTCATGGATGACCGTTTGTATTCTGAGTTTTGTTGACTTTAGCCTTTCAGGCAAAAAAACCGTTCTATTTTTAGGCTATTTCGCAGCGGCAGCAGGCTTCCTCAGCAAAGGACTCATCGGTGTCTTGATCCCAGGACTGGTACTATTGCCTTGGCTACTTTACACGCGACAATCGAAAAAAATTCCAACCCTGCTCAACCCTTTCGGGATTCTCTTTTTCCTCGCCTTAACAGCCCCTTGGGTTTATCTGGTTCAATTAAAATATCCACAGTTTTTGCATTATTTTTTCATTGATCAACAATTTAGTCGTTTTAGTTCGAATGAATTTAATAATAAACAACCTTGGTTTTTTTATTATCTCATTCTGTTTGTGAGCTTTTTGCCGTGGTTCTTTGTGAGTCGTTTTAGATTCTCAAAACGTATTTTTCAAACATCACTTTCTTCTTCTTTGCTCGCCCTCTGCCTTTGGTGGTTTATATCGGTGAGTATTTTCTTTTCCATCCCCCCTTCAAAATTAGCTGGTTATATTCTCCCAGCTGTACCACCTTTAGCCATTTTACTAGCTGTCACAGTACGCCCTATACTAGATAATTTTGCTAAAAGCAAACTTCAAATCTGGGGTCCTGCTACCTTTATCTTTATTTTAGGGCTTGGGATCATTTTAGCGCCACATTTCATAAAGAATAATCATGCTTTTTATGCCAGTCATACTATTCAAATCTATAGCATTGGTGCAATTCTATGCATTGTCCCTTTCAGCTTAATGCTGTTATTTAAACTGAAGAAAATAGATTATTTAACCGCAATTTTCTTAAGCTTAATCCTGTTTTGTACCTCTATTTCAGCAGCAGTACGCGCTCTCGATACCAAGAACAATGCTGACCAAGTCGATTTTGCAAAATCGATGAATCCCAAATCAGATGTGGTCTTTTATTACAATTACTTCTACGACCTGCCTTTTTTATTAGACTTAAAAAAACCAGTTTATATTGTCAATGATTGGGATAGTGTGAAAACAGATAACTCATCTTTAGAACTTAAAGATGGCTTACTATTTGAACCTGAGCGTAAACAATATTTATGGAATAAGCAGCAGCTCCAAGACATGTTAAAACAGAACCAGCCCGTAGTTGTTGTGAGTAACCCTGGAGGTTACAAACCAGATCATCCAAACGTCAAAGTTCTACATTACCGCAACTATGATGTATTTCTAATCAATCAAAATTAATAAAAAAGGAAGCTGATAAGCTTCCTTTTTATCATCGATTGCCAAATTGCTTTTTGACGATGTTTACTAACTTTTCTTTAGCTGAGTTTTCTAAAACTGTGCCATGTGTTGCAACTAAATGCTGAAAATCCAATTGTAGTAGTCGATCAAAATCATTTTTTAAGCTAGCAGATTTTGGTGTAACTCTTTTCAACCAAGGCCCACCAATAAATAAGCCCAATCGGAATCCCATGAGGTAAATAATAATTTTGCTTAGAAAACTAAAATATTTCCAATCACTCCAGTATTGAATACTATCTGTCGTGATTAACAGCTTTTTATCCTCTATATATAAAATAGCTTCAGGGCAAGTTGCCTGTTCAAAAATAAAAAAATCAGCATTTTTAATTGGTGGAATGGCATCTGATTGAATGGCCTTTGTCGGAAATAAATCTGGGTAGTTCTCATGGTGTGATTGACTCCAAAATGTTACCTGATAGCGATCAATATAAAACTGATCATCTAAGCCATGAAAGTCACCTAAGCGAATGACATGTTTAACCGCCCCTAAAGCTTCCAATTTTTCTAATTCTACTTCAGACATCCGAACTGCATTAATTAGAGTCAGTTCATTGTTTTATTTGATAATAATCATATTACGATTCATGGAGAGACCAAATCCAAGCTGAATACTGCCTCTTAGTAAGTAAATATTTTCAAAAATTTCAACAATCGGATCATGGGGATAGATTGGTGCATAGTTTTTTTGCACTTTATATTCCCTTTTATTTTTATCAATATATCTTATACATTCAAATTGAGAATATTAGATTGACAAATATACAAAAAACAAAGTCAATTTCGTAATAAACATAAAAAAACCCAAAGATAACTTTGGGTTTTTTTAAAAATTATTGCTTACGCTTCTGGCGTATCATCTTTCGGTTCAACAACGACTTCTTCAGAAGTGATTACTTCTGCCTCAGTGTTTTCTAGTTCTTCTGTCGAATCTAATAACTCTTCATCATCTTCTACAGCTTCAATAGATACAACACCAACCAATGTCTCAGTATCACTTAAACGAATCAAACGAACGCCTTGTGCATTACGGCCTGTAGTTGCAACTTCCGCAGCACGGGTACGTACCAATGTACCGCCATCAGAAATCAACATCAATTCTTTGGCTTCATCAATCGATACCGCACCAATAAGCTCACCGTTACGTTCACTGGTCTTGATCGCAATTACACCCTTACCACCACGTTTCTTGGTTGGGAAGTCATCGACAGGTGTACGCTTACCATAACCGTTCGCGCATGCACACAGCACTTCGCCAGTTTCAGGTACAACAACCAAGGAAACAATACGGCTAACAACATTCGAATCTGATGAATCATCATTATCATCGCTGTCATCATTTTCAATGTCGGTATCTTCTGTTCCGATGGTATTGCTTGCAAAGCTCACACGCATACCACGGACACCTTTGGCAGTACGCCCCATGGCACGAACATCAGTTTCAGCAAAACGAATTGCCTTACCTTCATTCGAGAACAACATGATCTGCTGATTACCATCGGTAATCGCAACGCCAATCAAGGTATCTTCTTCATTTAACTCAATTGCTCGTAAACCATTTGAACGAACATTGCTAAATTGTTCAAGTTCAACACGTTTGACTGTACCTGATGCAGTTGCCATGAAGACATAGTGATTCTGAGGGAATTCAGTCAAAGGTAAAATTGCGGTCACAGTTTCATTCGCATCCAATGGAAGCAAATTAATAATTGGACGACCTTTTGCACCACGAGACGCCTGAGGTACTTCAAATACGCGTAAACGATAGACTTTACCTACATTGGTAAAGCACAGTACTGTTGCATGGTTCGAGGCAACAATTAAATGCTGGATGATGTCATCATCTTTCATTGCTGTTGCAGACTTACCGCGACCACCACGACGTTGCGCTTGATAATCAGAAAGTGGTTGAGTTTTTGCATAACCTGTTTGAGACACAGTCAATACAACTTGCTCTTCAGGAATCAAGTCTTCACGGCAGAAATCAACACCAGACTCTACAATTTCGGTACGACGACCATCACCATATTGCTGCAAGATCAACGCAAGTTCTTCACGAATCACATTCATCAACAAGTTAAAGTCATTCAGAATTGCCGTTAATTCAGCAATTTGACCTAAGATTTCAGTATATTCTGCGTGTAACTTGTCTTGTTCTAAGCCCGTTAAACGGTGTAGACGCAACTCTAAGATCGCGCCTACTTGTGTAGGTGACAAACGATAGACATCACCAGACAAACCAAATGGACGCGCTGGGTCTTCGCCTTCGATCTCATCTGGACGAACAGAAATCGCACCTGCTTTTTCAAGCAATGCAACCACACCACCGCCTGACCACTCACCTGCTTGTAATCGCTCACGCGCTTCAGCTGGGTTGGCAGAAGTTTTGATAGTTTCAATAATGGCATCAATATTGGCTAATGCAACCGTTAAACCTTCTAAGATATGACCACGTTCACGCGCTTTACGCAATTCGTACATGGTACGGCGCGTCACCACTTCTTGGCGGTGACGAATAAATGCCGCAATAATATCTTTCAGGTTCATCAACTTTGGCTGACCATTGTCTAGGCAGACCATGTTGATGCTGAACGAGTTTTGCAATTGCGTATGCAAGAATAAATTATTTACCGCTACTTCAGCGTTTTCACCACGCTTCAAGTCAATCGCTATACGCATACCGTCTTTATCAGACTCGTCACGTAGCTCAGAAATACCTTCAAGTTTCTTTTCTTTGACTAACTCAGCAATACGCTCAATGGTTTTTGCTTTGTTGACTTGATATGGAATTTCAGTAAAGACGATCGTGGTACGACCAGTTTTCTGGTCTTCTTCGAAGTGATACTTACCACGAATATGCAAACGACCTTTACCCGTACGGTAAGCATCTACAATGCCTGATTTACCGTAAATAATACCGCCTGTAGGGAAATCTGGGCCCGTAATGTGCTCCATCAAACCTTCAATCGAAATATTCGGGTTATTGGCATAGGCCAAACATGCATTGACTACTTCAGTCATGTTGTGTGGCGCCATATTGGTCGCCATACCTACCGCAATACCTGTCGTACCATTAATCAAAAGATTTGGAATACGCGTTGGCATCACCTGAGGAATACGCTCAGAACCGTCGTAGTTATCTTCCCAATCAACCGTATCTTTTTCTAGATCAGCCAAGATTTCATGGGTTAATTTTTGCATACGAACTTCGGTATAACGCATTGCTGCTGCGCTATCCCCATCGACTGAACCGAAGTTACCCTGACCATCAACTAACATGTAACGCAAGCTGAAGTCCTGCGCCATACGAACAATTGTTTCGTATACTGCACTGTCACCATGAGGGTGATATTTACCGATCACGTCACCGACAACACGAGCAGACTTTTTGTACGCTTTGTTATAATCATTGCCCAATTCGTGCATCGCATATAATACACGACGATGAACAGGTTTTAGACCGTCTCTAACATCTGGCAATGCACGAGATACGATTACGCTCATCGCGTAATCTAGATATGAATGCTTGAGTTCGTCCTCAATGGCAATCGGTCTGATTTCCGATACGCTCATGCATACTCCTTGTTTACAGGTAGAGAGTTGTACCTGTTTTTATGTCTTCAATCTTGCAAAATTTTAGCTCAAGGGCTTGAACTAAAAATAAAAAATACAGCGAAAAATTATAGCACAAAGCACTCACTAACTGTGAGTTTACGCATCTAAAAATAGCATTTTTTTACAATAAAAAGTATATATAAATTAACAACTTAAAATTATCAAATGCAAGAACGACAGATAAAAATAGATTCTTACCCATTTTGGGCAAAAGATCGTCAAACGATGAGATAAAAACAACGAATTTAATGGACTAATTTCAATTAGGCCCAAGCTCAAAAATTGAGCTGAGCCACATTAAATCACTCAAGAATAAGAACCTGACTTAGCTTCAATTGGAAGCGTTTCTGACTCGGTCACTTCGACTTGATCATGTTGCATAAAATAAAAGGCCATAAAGAATAGGGCTAAAATAAAAGGCGTTTCATATAACTCTTCTACAATATCCAGACTTATTACATCAGCGAATAACCATGTATGAACGAAACGGTGATGCTCGACACTATCAGCAAAGAATAAAGACAGAACAAGACTCCCTTCTTCTTCCCCATTAGAATCTAACATTCATTTGTCTGGACGATATTGTGTAGGAATCCACTGGTAACCCTTACTATTTTTTCCGATATGACCAATCCCAGGGAAAGCAACATGTGCAGCACCAATCCACCATTGATTTTGATAAGCTTGCTCGAAAATATTTTTACGAACCGCAATTGCATGTTGAGAATTAGTATCAGGTTTATAACTGGCTTCAGGATAAGGAAATTGCACAGCAGCGTAATGCACCACATCACCCAAACCCAGAAACTTTTGTCCATTCTGACCATCGACCAAATAAGATGAATGGCCTTCGGTATGACCATGTGTCGTAATTAATTCAACATTCGGAACCTTAAACGAATCTTTGGTGAAAGCAATCAACTGTCCAGCCTGCTGATAAGGTTTTAATGCATCACATGTCATTTTAAATAATGGTTTAAAGAAATCAGAGGCTTTTGCTTCGTTCTCAGCCGATGTCCAATAGTCCACATCCTCTTTGGCCAGATAAACTTTGGCATTTGGATAAGCCATTGTTCCATCTAGCGTAATTCCACAAAGATGATCAGGATGGGCGTGGGTAATTAGAATGGTATCAATTTGCTCAGGTTGTAGTCCCGCCTTTTTTAAATTTTCAGGGACATAGCCCAAGCTCGGGCCAAAACATTTTGCCGTGCCCGCATCAATTAAGATATTTTGTGTTGGTGTTTGTACGAGATAAGCAGAAAAATCGGTCACAATATGATTATGTTCATCGACAGGTACAAAATTCTCTTTGAATAGCTGATTGGCTTTCTCTGTTGAAATACCCAACAAATCACTGCGTGGTAATCCCAACTCTCCATCAAACAAAGCCGTAACTTTTAGATTACCGACAGGCTGTAAAAAATACCCATCAACCTGTTGTACCTGTGGTTTAGATTCAGCATATGTCGTGCTGGTACTAAAGAGTAACGCTATTAGGATATGCTTTAATAATTTCACACTCATCACCTTGATATTTGATTAATTTAAATCTAACTATTTTTAGTGATAAAAATCGCTCAATCATCTACGTGAATCGCTCAATTTAGATTATTACAAAGATAAAACAGCGGGATCTACTTCATAACGCTGCATAAACCGTTCACGAAATGTTGCAGTAGATTGATAACCAGATTTTGCTGCAATCGTTTTCATAGGCAACTTATTTGAGTACAACAACTCCAATGCATAAGCAAGCCGTGCCTGAGTAATGATTTCTCTCAAAGAAGTCTGCTCATGGCTCAGTTTACGACGCAGTGTAGCGCTACTTAAACCTAAACGCATTTCAATTTCACTGGATTGCCATTGATGCTGAGGGTTCTCTATAACCCATTGGTAAATTTGCGTTGCCAGTTTCGGTTGAGGGAGAATAAGTACATCTGCACAATGCTGTTGGCATAACTGTACCAGTATCGCGGCAATAGATAAGCGTGCCTTAACCAAATCGTGTTGAAACAAAGCCGTTTGCCACTCAAGCAGAGACTCCGCAAAATCCGTGATTGAAAATCTTAAGATAGATTCTGTTTTATCCGTAATCGGCTTGGCCCAAATCATCTGTGCAGCGTGAATCACCTCTTCACACATTGGCACCAGAATCGTCAAATATTCGCCTGTCTCTGAATCTGGGATATTCACCCTGCTACTGTATCGGGCTTAATAATAAAAAGATCGCCTGCGTTGAGCTCTATTTGTTTATTATAAGTATTCAAGCGTTGTTGCCCATGCAGAATAATCCCCATGTGCAGCTGATTCACTTTAATATTCGACAGTCCATGCTGGTTCTTGGCCCGAATACACAAATAATCCCTCGCCATATCTGCGTGTGCTAGTTGAACCAGTGAACGATGTAAATGATCAGCTTGTATTGAAGCCGAAGAATTAATATTCATAATCATGAAAAATAAAAACGCCCTTGAGCAATGTATAGCACAAGGGCGTTTGTTTGAATAAGTATCAGGCTATAAAATTACAGCTTGCTTACCAATTCAGGTACCACAGTGTTCAAATCGCCCACTAACCAGTAGTCAGCAACACTGTTGATTGGCGCTTCTTCGTCTTTGTTGATTGCAACAATAACTTTAGAATCTTTCATACCTGCCAAGTGCTGAATCGCACCAGAGATACCGATCGCCATATAAAGATCTGGAGCAACGATTTTACCAGTTTGACCCACTTGGAAATCGTTTGGTACGAAGCCAGCATCTACCGCAGCACGTGAAGCACCTTGAGCAGCACCAAGCTTGTCTGCTAATGGGTCAAGTACTTTGTGATAGTTCTCACCAGAACCTACACCACGACCACCAGAAACAACGATACGTGCAGCAGTTAACTCTGGACGATCAAGTTTCACGATTTCTTCGTTTACAAAGGTAGAAATACCAGCGTCTTTCGCCTCTGCAACAGCTTCAACCGCAGCAGAACCACCTTCAGCAGCAACTGCATCAAATGCTGTACCACGAACTGTACCAACGATGATTGCTTCGTCAGATTGAACAGTTGCAATCGCGTTACCCGCATAGATTGGGCGTTTGAAAGTATTTGCAGATTCAACAGCAATGATGTCTGAAATCATGCTGACGTCAAGAAGTGCAGCAACGCGTGGAAGAATGTTCTTACCCGTCGTTGTAGAAGCAGCTAATACGTATTTGTATCCACCTTTCGCGATGTCAGCAACTAAGCCAGCAACGTTTTCAGCCAATTGGTTTGCATAAGCAGCATTGTCAGCAAGTAATACTTTGCTCACACCAGCAACTTTAGCAGCAGCGTCAGCAACTGCTTGAGCGCCAGAACCAGCAACTAATACAGTAATATCACCACCGATTTTTTGAGCTGCCGCAACAACGTTTAAAGTTGCACCGTTAAGTGTCTGGTTGTTGTGATCAGCGATAACTAAAATACTCATGATTTTATCCTTCTGTATTAGATCACTTTCGCTTCGTTTTTCAATTTTTCAACAAGCTCGTCTACAGACTTCACTTGTACGCCAGCTTTACGTTCAGCAGGAGCTTCAACTTTAATTGTTTTAAGCTTAGTGCCTGTTGTAACGCCATAATCAGCAGGTGACTTAGTATCAAGCGGTTTTTTACGCGCTTTCATGATGTTTGGAAGAGCAGCATAGCGTGGCTCATTCAAACGTAAGTCAGTAGTGATGATTGCAGGAAGTGCAAGCTCAACAGTTTGTAGACCGCCGTCAACTTCACGAGTTACTTGAACTTTACCGCCATCGACTTTAACTTCAGATGCGAAAGTACCTTGACCAGCACCGAGTAAAGCACCAAGCATTTGACCTACTTGGTTAGAGTCATCATCAATTGCTTGTTTACCAAGAAGGATAAGTTCTGGTTTTTCAGCATCAACAACGCCTTTCAAGATTTTAGCAACTTCTAAAGCGCCAACTTCATCAGCAGTTTCAACTAAAATACCGCGATCAGCACCTAAAGCCATTGCAGAACGAATTTGTTCTTGAGCGTCTTTAGAACCCACTGAAACAACAACGATTTCAGAAACTGTTCCTTTTTCTTTTAAGCGAACCGCTTCTTCCACTGCGATTTCACAGAATGGGTTGATTGACATCTTAACGTTGGTAAGGTCAACCCCACTATTGTCCGGCTTAACACGAACTTTTACGTTGGCATCAACCACACGTTTTACAGCGACAAGAGCCTTCATGTAATCCTCGGCTGTTCTAAGCAAGTAAATGTAATGAAGAGCATTCTAACTCTTCGATTGAAACTTTTTAGGTGCCCTATCTTGCAATGTATTTGGCATTTCGGTCAAGTCACAATTTCCGCTATGGCAATAAAAAAGATGAAACGCTCAGTTCACATATTGAAAATAATTATTGGTGCTACAAATTTAGTTTATAAATGTGATGAATATTAAACTTTGATTTTTTTAATATTTTATAAAATTCAATGATCTAAAACAGGCATTTTGATTTAAATAAGGATGATCTGTAACGGATCGTTTCTAGCAAAATTACAAGTGTTTTGGATTTTGCAAAAACGTGGCAATTAAGTAAGAACAGCAATTAAACGAATACCAGAAATAAACGGGAAAAGTAGTCGACCATTAAACGCTCAATTTTGCAACATAATATATCAAGATTTAGCTTTTTTGCGCACGTGGATGGGTTTGATCATACACTTTTGCCAGTTGTTCAAAGTCAACATGGGTATAAATCTGGGTAGTCGACAAATTACTGTGTCCAAGCATTTCTTGTACAGAACGCAAATCACCACTGGCAGATAGCATATGACTAGCAAAACAATGTCTTAATAAATGTGGATGCAAATCGACATTCACACCTGCACGTTGTGCTTGCAACTTGACCCGATTTTCAATTTGACGCGGTGTTAAGGCATTACCACGTTGTGAGATAAAAACAGCTGAGTCGGCATTAAAACTACCTTGCCAAATTCGATAGATTTTCAACCATTCAACCAAGCTGTCTTTGGCCTTCAAGCCAAAAGGAACAATACGCGTTTTATTGCCTTTACCTGTAATACGTAAAAGCTGTCGGTTAAAATCAATATCTTTAACTGTTAAACCTTGTAGTTCAGCTAAACGCAAACCACTTGAATATAACAGTTCAAGCATGGCTTTATCACGCAACCATAGCTGTTGTTCAAGAGGTTTCTCAGGAGCTACTTGATCTAAGATCTGATGTACAGTCTCAATATCTATCATGCCTGGTAAAGGTCGTGGTTGACGCTTTAATTTAAAATCTTCGGATGGATTTTGTCCCAAATATTGACCTTGTTCCGCCCACTTCATAAATTGGCGAATTGAAGTTAAATGACGCTGCAAGCTACTACTACTCAATTGATCTCGTTCAACCCGATTAGCCAGATACTCTCTCAAATCCGATGCTTCAATATCTTGGAGTTGCAGTTGTTTATATTCGCAGAACTTAAAGAAATCGGTTAAATCACGTTGATAAGCCGAGATGGTATGTTCAGATTGATTTTGAATCATCCGTTCTTTTAACCACATGGATAGCAGTTTTTCAGGGCTTTCCAAGTTGCTCTCCAGTGTTATACCTATACCAACAGCTACAGTCTAACAAACTTTACTGCGATTTATCGCTAAAGCGATATCGAAGAATTGATGCCTGTGTAATACAATAAATTTCAAGTTTTGAGTGGCGCTACCATGATGACAACAATGCTTATTCCCTATCTCATCGCAATCACCCTCTTGACCATTACTCCCGGTCTAGATACCACACTGATTATTCGCACTGCGACCTTGGAAGGTAAAGCCAAAGCATTCCAAGCTGCTTTGGGGATTAATCTTGGCTGTATTGTATGGGGAATGATTGTGGCCTGTGGTTTAGGTGCATTGTTGATGGCATCTGATCTGGCTTTCAATGCCTTAAAATGGATGGGGGCAATTTACCTCACGTGGTTAGGACTTAATCTTATTCTAAAGCCTCGTAGCCAACTCGCAGGTTTAAATGATTCTACAACGACTCAAAACTGGTTTATTAAAGGCTTCTGGGGCAATTTGCTCAATCCCAAAGTCGGTATTTTTTATATTTCTTTCCTTCCCCAGTTCATTCCACAGTCTTCATCTCCAGTCATCTGGACCATGGGACTGGTGATGATTCATGTCATGATTGGATTTATTTGGTCAATCTTCCTCATCTCTGCGATGCAATCAATTTCAGGGTATTTAAAGCAGCCCAAATTTATTCGCTACATGGATCACATCACAGGCAGTATTTTTATTTTGTTTGCGCTAAAACTCGCATTCAGCAAACGATAAACAATAAAAAAGCGTGCTGTGATCAGCACGCTCAATAGCAATTTCAATCACGCTCTAAATTTTTTAAATAATCGTTTATCTGTATGCCGACTTCATCAGCGCATTGTTCTGCCAACTGATGATCACCACCATCAACAATATAGAGTTTAGATTTTTGCAGAATCTGATTTAAATATTGTCCAACCTCAATCGGACTAATCGGATCTTGATCGCCCCAGATCAATAAAGTGTTCACATCGATATCTGGTAAATTTTGCTCATAGTCGACTTTCGTTGTTACGAACCAGTCAGGATATTCAATATATTCTTGCTGATAAAACTGCCGCCAATCTTGAACTTGAAATCGGTTTAAATTAATTCCGCCTGAAGTCGCGATCAATATCAAACCTTTAACTAATTCTGTTTTTTGTAATGCTGCTGCAATGGCAAAAATCCCACCCATGGATTGGGCAATCAGAATAGAAGGTTGTTGAATCTGTTCAAGTACATAATGGCTCAGATCATCAAAACTGTGAATATCAGGATCTGTTGCCACCCCATGAAAACCAGGATAAGTAATCACTTGCTTTGTATAATGATGAGGAAGCTGTGCAATCAGAGGATTCCAAAATTGAGTATTACCTGATGCGCCCGCAAGAAAGGCTAAATGATTCATTCTTATCCTTTAAAATTATAATTTTCTTTTTAAAGATAAACACCCCTATTTAGGAGTGTTTAGTGATTTCAACTTTAGCCTTGAAAATATCTAAGATCCAAACGGGCATCATAAACATGTGTGGTTGGACCAGTCATCCAAACTACATCACCTTCACGCCAAGCGATATGTAACTTACCACCTGCAAGCTGAACTTCAACTTCATTTGCTAGCAAACCACGGCGCATACCACTGACTGCTGCTGCACAAGCCCCTGTACCACAGGCTAAAGTCTCACCTACACCACGCTCAAACACACGTAAACGGATATGCTTTTCATCCAGAATTTGCATAAATCCAGCATTCACACGTGCAGGAAAACGCGCATGTGATTCCACTTGTGGACCAATACGCTCAACATCAGCGGTTAGCACATCTGGTACGATGGTCACAGCATGCGGATTACCCATATTCACAACATCAATATTAATGCTCTGATTATCTGCAAGTTCCAGTGCGTATAAACCTTCAATATCTTCATGCTCTTGCGTAACAAACGGAATTTCTTCTGGAAGAAATTTCGGGGGCCCCATATTGACGCGAACCCAACCATTGGCACCCAATTCAGGTTCGACAATCCCTGCTTTGGTTTGCACACGGATTTTGGTTTTGGTCGTGAGTTGACGCTCATGTACAAAACGAGCAAAACAACGTACCCCATTACCACACTGCTCGACTTCAGAACCATCGGCATTAAAAATTCGATATTTAAAATCGACATCTGGAAAATCAGGTGGTTCAACAATCAATAGTTGATCAAAACCCACGCCAAAATGACGATCGGCTAAACGCTGAATCGTCACTGTATCTAAATAAGCACGCTGGGTCACAAGGTCAACGACCATAAAATCATTGCCCAACCCATGCATTTTGGTAAATTCTAAATACATCTTAATTTACTCCTCAGGCAACAAATGCTCTTTTTCCCAGAGTGATTCTATGGTTTCACGCTCACGAATTAAATAGGCTTGATCACCACTGACCATAACTTCGGCAGCACGACCACGGCTATTATAATTAGAGCTCATTACGAAACCATAAGCACCTGCACCCAACACTGCTAAGACATCATTTTCCTGAAGTGCCAACTCACGTTCTTTACCCAAGAAATCACCAGTTTCGCAAATGGCACCGACTAAATCCCAAGTTTTAACTTCAACATCAGGATTTGGATTAACCGACTGAATATCCATCCACGCTTCATATAGAGCAGGACGAATAAGGTCATTCATCGCGGCATCAATAATGGCAAAGTTGCGATGATTGGTCGGTTTGAGTAAATCTACCTTGGTGACTAATGCACCTGCATTGGCAGAAATACTACGCCCCGGTTCCATATATACTTTGAGACCCAACTTTTCTAAAGCTGGACGCATTGAATTGGCATACTCTTCAACACTTGGTGGCGTTTCATCTTTATAACGCACACCCAAACCACCACCGATATCAATATGTTTGAGGTTGATACCCAAGCTTTTCAATTGCTCAATCATTAAAATGACACGATCAAGTGCATCCACAAAAGGTTTAGTTTCAGTCAATTGTGAACCGATATGACAATCAATCCCGACAATCTCAAGATTCGGTAACGATGCAGCATATTGATAAGTTTCATCAACCGTATCACTTGGAATACCAAACTTGTTTTCTTTCAAACCCGTTGAGATATAAGGATGGGTTTTGGCATCTACATCTGGATTTACACGTAACGAAATTGGTGCTTTTTTGCCAAGTTTTGCTGCAACTTTTTGAATACGATCTAGCTCGGCATGTGATTCAACATTAAAGCAAGCTATCCCAACATTTAAGGCTTTTTCGATATCAGCTTCAGATTTACCTAGACCAGAAAATACGATTTTCGATGGTTCACCGCCTGCTGCCAGTACACGAGCCAGTTCCCCACCAGTTACGATATCAAAACCCGCACCCACCTTTGCCAATACACTCAGAACAGCCAAATTTGAGTTTGACTTCACCGCAAAACAGATTTGATGATCAATAAAATCAAAAGCACGGTGCATATCCAAATAATGCTTTTCAAAAGTTGCTTTTGAATAAACATATAAAGGCGTGCCATATTGCTGTGCGAGCTGATCCAGTGAACATTGCTCAGCGTGCAATACTCCATTAATGCGAGTGAAACTCATGAAGATGTCCTTATTTACAAACTTAAGGTGAGATGGTCTGTGATTGAGTCGTTGACGATGTTGCTTGGCGTTCTACCTCTGCTTGATCTGCTTTTGCGTCAGATGAAGCCTTAGCCTGAGCTGCTTCATTTTTATAAAGCAGATATTTTGCGCGCTTATCCTGATTTTGATCAGACGGTAATTGCAATGCACCTGACTGACCACATGCAGTTAAAATAACGCTGCTCAGCAACACACTGATAGAACAAATGACTTTAAGCATCTGTGCACCTAACTTTTACAATTCGGAGCAGTATAGCGTGATCATTAGATCGGCTAAAGTCTAAACTTGAATGAATCAAACAATAACCATAAAAAAACGCCGACTTTGAGGTCGGCGTTTTGTGTTAAATCGGCTAAAGAATTACTTTTTCTTATAGAAGAAATAACCAATTGCCAAGATAACAAACCAGATCGGGCTGACTTTGAGTGATTCCAACGTCGTTTCATCCAAAGCAAGGAAGTAGATCGTTGCAAGGAAGAAAATAATCACCACCCAACAAGTAAACACACCGCCAGGTAATTTAAATGTTGATTGCGCATGTAGTTCAGGACGATTTTTGCGGTAGTTGATATAACTCCACATAATGATCATCCATACACAGATGAACAGAATCGTAGAGAGCGTTGTTGCTAAAGTAAATGCGGTCACTTCATCATTGGTGCCCGTTTGTAATTTATAAACAAACTGAACGAATGCGCCAATAAAGATACAGATTGATGAGAAAATCAAAGCTTTTGCAGGAACTGCAGACTTCGATAATTTACCAAACAACTTCGGTGCTTGCTCATCCGTTGATAAACCAAACAACATACGACTAGTTGAGAATACACCACTGTTCATGGATGACATCACTGACGATAACACCACCAGGTTCATGATAATCGCCGCAGAAGCAATACCAGCTTGTGAGAAGATGTTAACGAATGGGCTGACTTTAGGATTGATCTGATCCCACGGTGTTACACACATCACCACGAACAATGCCAATACATAGAAAATAATGATACGGATTGGAATCGAGTTAATCGCTTTTGGTAAGTTACGCTTCGGATCTTGTGTTTCAGCAGCCGTGGTTCCGACCAATTCCACCCCAACAAAGGCGAAAATCGCAATCTGGAAGCCTGCCAAGAAGCCATCTAAACCTTTCGGGAACATGCCACCATGTGTCCAAAGATTGGAAACGCTTGCAACCGTACCAGAAGCATTGGTAAATCCAGTAAAGATCATCCATAAACCAACAGCAATCAGGACAATAATCGCGGTGATCTTCACCATCGCAAACCAGAACTCCATTTCACCGAATAGTTTTACGGTGACCAAGTTCAAGCCCAGTACAAAAGCAATCGCAACAGTACTAATCAGTAAACCGCCCAATGGTGTAAATGACTCACCACCATTAAAGAATTCCAGATAGTAAATAATGGCCGATAAATCTGCGATACCAATGGTGACCCAACAGAGCCAGTAGGTCCAACCAACAAAATAACCAGCCCAAGGGCCAATTAAATCCGTCGATAAATCGATAAAAGATTTGTAGTTAAGGTTGGATAGTAATAGCTCCCCTAATGCACGCATTACGAAGAACACCATCAAACCAATGGTCATGTAAATAAATAGAATTGATGGTCCAGCTAAACTAATAGTTTTACCAGATCCCATGAACAACCCTGTTCCAATGGCACCGCCAATCGCAATCAACTGCAGATGTCGATTAGATAGGCTACGGTGAAGTCCGCTTTGTTCAGCAGCCTCACTCAGATTTTGATTCGACATTTTACAAAAACTCTCCAGTGTTTTAGTCCATTAGCTGAAACAACGCCGAACAACGATTCGTACCATTTTTAGTATCTTTTCTCGTTATTCATGAGTGGGCTTGCTTTAGCTAAGAAATGTTTTACCTGTATTTTTTTCAAGTGAAATACAATCGAATTCGATCATACGCACAAGGCCAAAACAATACAATGAACTTATGAGGGCAACTCATCAGTCATAAAAAGGTACTTCAAAATTAAAGAGTGGCGATTTAAGCCACTCTTTTTCTACTCAAGAAAATATTGATTTATAATTCAATCATTAGAAGTTTGCTTCTGTTTATTTTTGAGACGCTCCTCCCAAAAAGTTGCATTACGGATACCCAATTTAATTGGATCAAATGTAAACTCCTTAACTCCTGCTTTTTGTTGTTCTTCATAGTCACGTAAAGCCTTAATGGTCGGTTTCCATACAAAATAGGTCACGATAATACCGATGATATTAATCCATGCCATCAGACCGACCCCAATATCACCAATCCCCCAAATATAACCTGTTGCACTGAGTACGCCATAAGCCACAGAAATCATAATGAAACATTTGGTGATAAATAAAAGAGATGGCGTTTTGGTGATATAGCTCAGATAAGTGATGTTTGTTTCAGCAATATAGTAATAGGCCACGATCGTGGTAAAGGCAAAGAAGAACACTGCCAAGGCAACAAATATCTGACCAAAACCACCAAACACTGTGCTAACCGCCATTTGCGTAAATGCTGGTGAACCTATCTCAGTGCCAGGCGCAACATTCTGTACGATAAACTGCCCAGCTTCTAAAGTACCCTGTACGTTATACATACCAGTAATCAAAATCATAAAAGCTGTTGCAGAACACACAAATAGCGTATCAACATAAATGGAGAAGGCTTGCACAAAACCTTGTTGTGCTGGATGCTGAACTTCTGCGGCTGCAGCAGCGTGCGGTCCTGTACCTTGTCCTGCCTCATTGGAGTAAACACCGCGTTTTACCCCCCAACCAATGGCGGCACCAATCCCTGCCATTGGCGAAAATGCATCTTCAAAAATGAGTTTGATCACGCCAGGCAATTCTTGGATATTCATCGCCACAATAATCACGGCCATCAAGATATAACCCAAGGCCATAAATGGAACAACGAACTCTGCGAAGCGTGCAATACGTTTAATTCCACCAAAAATAATGATTGCCAATAAAGAAACAATCACGATTAAGGCCAATAATTTATAAGTACCGACATTACCAAATACGATGGCGCCCTGACCTGTAATTTGGGTAAACGCATTACCGACCGCATTGGCTTGAATACCGGGTAGGAATAAACCACAGGAAATAATTGCAGCAATCGCAAAGAGAATCCCTAACCAACGCTGGCCTAAGCCACGGTCAAAATAAAATGCAGGTCCACCACGATATTCACCTTGATATTCGACCTTATAAATTTGACCGAGAGTTGACTCAACATAAGCGGTACTTGCACCCAAAAATGCAACCAACCACATCCAAAACACAGCACCTGGACCACCGAATCCAATTGCTGCCGCCACCCCTGCAATATTCCCCACTCCGACACGTCCAGATAAGGAGACTGCCAGCGCTTGGAATGAGGAAATTCCTTGCGCGGAGGATGAACCATTAATTAACAGCTTTGCCATTTCCTTAATTTGGCGAACCTGTACAAACCGAGTTAAAATAGAAAAAAACAAACCAGCACCTAGGCATAAATAGATCAGCGCTGGACTCCAGATAATTCCATTTACCCAATTTACAATTTCTGCTGCACTCATAGACATCAACCTTTATTATATATTTTGAAAAAATAGCCACTGCTAAATTCCCATTCGTCTGAGCATGAGCAATATCTATGCCATTCGATCAAAATCTCATGACAACAAATAAGCGAACACACCTATACCATCCATGGAAAAAGTGAATTGAACAAAAAAATGAATGCTAAAAACACACTGTCTATAAGTTGTATATCATGTTATTTTCCTGAGCACTTCCCTTTAACCAACCAGTGACGAAACCGTACTGTCTTCTTGTTTTATCCTTATAAAGAACGATCAGCGTTGTTAGAAATTTTCGTCCTGACTCTTTTTTATCTAATTTTAAGAAAGTTTTCAATTTTATCTTATGGCAAAAATTAAATCCGTTTACAGATGTGAACAATGTGGTGCAGATCATCCCAAATGGGCTGGGCAATGTTCTGAATGCGGCGAATGGAATAGTTTACTGGAAGTCCGTGTCGAACCAGTGGTTACCCATCGTGGTCAACCTAAAATAGGCGGCTATGCGGGGCAAGCAGCCAGTATTACCACGCTCAATCAAGTTACAGTCTCCAATGAAACCCGTGTTCCGACAGGCATTAGCGAATTCGATCGTGTGCTTGGTGGTGGCCTAGTCATTGGTTCAGTAGTATTGATCGGTGGTGATCCTGGGATTGGCAAATCCACTATCCTGTTGCAAACCGCCACCCATATGGCCAGTAAAAAAAGTTCGGCACTTTATGTGACGGGTGAAGAATCACTTTCACAGGTTGCCTTACGAGCTCAACGTTTAGATCTACCCACAGACTCACTTAAGGTGATGGCGGAAACCTGTGTCGAACGCATTTGCGAAGTGTTGGCACAAGAACGCCCTGCTGTTGCAATTTTGGACTCAATTCAGACCTTATATACCGAAACATTACAATCAGCACCTGGTGGGGTCTCACAAATCCGTGAATCTGCTGCCCTACTGACTCGATTTGCAAAGAATAGTGGCACTGCTTTATTCCTGGTGGGTCATGTCACCAAAGAAGGCGCATTAGCGGGTCCACGTGTTTTAGAACATATGGTCGATTGTGTGCTTTATTTTGAAGGACAATCTGACTCTCGTTACCGCATGATACGTGCTGTGAAGAACCGTTTTGGTGCAGTCAATGAACTCGGTGTATTTGCGATGACCGATAAAGGTCTACGTGAAGTGGCCAATCCATCGGCTATTTTCTTGAGCCGCTATGATGAAGCCATTCCGGGCTCTATCGTAATGATTAGCCGTGAAGGAACGCGCCCACTACTGGTTGAGGTTCAGGCTCTCGTTGATGATGCGCATGGGCAACCCCGTCGAGTCGCTCTCGGCTTGGAACAAAACCGTTTAAATATGCTGCTGGCAGTCATGCATCGACATGGTGGCGTACAAACCTCAGGACAAGATGTCTATGTCAATGTAGTCGGTGGTTTAAAAATTACCGAGACGGGTTCTGACTTAGCGGTACTACTGGCATGTGCTTCAAGTTTAAGAGGCAAAGCCTTGCCACAGCAATTGGCAGTCTTTGGCGAAGTCGGGCTCTCGGGTGAAATTCGCCCTGTACCGAATGGTCAAGAACGCCTAAAAGAAGCAGCAAAACATGGCTTTAAGTATGTGATCTTACCTCGAGGAAATGCACCACAAAAGTCGATTGATGGCGTACAAATCATTGCTGTAGCCCGTTTGCATGAAGCCCTGACTGAAGCCATGCAGCTAAGTGATGAATTAGGGTAATCATTTGACATAAAAAAACATACTTTTGTTATTGAAATTCCATCGAAATACATGCATAAATACATTTACAAATTGGATTTAAATAGGAATTTTCGATGCAAGTACACCAGCGTGGCTTGATGGCAGCTCTTTTAATGGCAACTTTGGTTGCTGCACCGCTTGCGGAAGCAAAACGTGCAGGTGGTGGTAAAAGCCACGGCATGAGCAGATCTAGTTCATCTAGCCAATCTTACCAGCCATCTCGTCAAGCAGCTCCAGCACCTCAACAACAAACTGCACCACAGAAATCTGGTCCAGGCGTAGGTACAATGGTTGCTGCGGGTGTAGCTGGTGCTGCAGTGGGTGCAGTTGCAGCCAATGCATTAGCAGATGACAAGCAACAAAATCCAACAGCAACTGAGCAACAGGCTAATGCTCAAGCACAGCAACAGGAAGAAAAAGGTGGCATTCCTAGCTGGCTTTGGGTTCTTCTTGCTGCAGCGATCGCCTTCTTTGTTTTCCGCAAATTAGGCGCAAAAAAAAAATTAGCAGCCAATAATCCATACGCACCAAACAATGGCGGTCAAAATAACTTTGGCCGTCAAACCCCACCTCAGCCTGCGACACGTCAAGCAGCAACTGACAACACCAATATCTTTGGTCAATCTGTCGCTGGTGGCGCTGCTGCTCCACAAGCGCCATTTGGTGCTGCATCAATGAGTAGTGGTAACCAATTACCAGATGGTACTGAACCTGCTGCATTCTTGCGTATCGCACGTCAACGTTTTAACCACATTCAGTCGGTAAACAGTGCGAGCAATGTCGAAGAAATTCGTCGTTATTTGACACCTGAACTTTATAATTCAATGTACAGCGACATTATGGCGAACCAAGACCAAGACGTTGCCGAATTCAGTAACCTCAATGCAATGGTTGTTGAAAGCACCACTGAAAATGGTCAATATCTTGTTAGCGTTCGCTTTACCGGTACAGTCAGTGAAGACTTAAATAGCTTGCCACAACCATTTGCTGAAATCTGGCATTTTGTGAAGCCTGCTGGCTCACAACAAGATTGGGTTGTTGCGGGTATCCAGCAAGCTTAATTGCTTTGATTGGACAAAGAGAGCTGTTTCGACAGCTCTTTTTTTATGGGTTAGCTTTTAGCAAAACTAAAAAAAGCCACTCTCTATATCGGAGAATGGCGGAGTGTAAACAGAACCAACATTACTTATTATTAGAATAAAGAACACAACCTAGCACGATCTGTCTATTGATACTAACGGATAAGCTCAAAGAAAAACCATTCCTCTTTTGGGGAATAAATGCAATTTTATTGCGATCATTTATCCCAAGCTAACACTGCATTCAGCCATTCAGCCATTCAGCCATTCAGCCATTCAGCCATTCAGCCATTCAGCCATTCAGCCATTCAGCCATTCAGCCATTCAGCCATTCAGCCATTCAGCCATTCAGCCATTCAGCCATTCAGCGCATCATAAATTGACAAGGGCACGCTGACCCACTTTAAAAGGACAACTCATAGCTAAAATCAGACAATTTTGAAGAAAAATGAAAGGTACAGACATAAAAAAGCTTTGCCGAAGCAAAGCCTTTAAATCTGATCTTTTTAAGTATTTAGGATCATGAAACAAACTGTAGGAACAACCAATATAGACCACCAGATAAGGTAATCGTTGCTGGTAAAGTAAAGATCCAAGCAGACAGAATTGTTCTAACCGTTGCGAAGTTTAGACCTGACTTATTGGCAACCATAGTACCTGCAACCGCACTGTTTAATACGTGTGTGGTTGATACTGGCATACCAAGACCATCCGCTGCTGCAATGGTACTCATCGCTACAAGTTCAGCAGACATGCCCTGACCATAAGTCATGTGGTTCTTACCAATACGCTCACCGACAGTCACAACAATACGCTTCCAGCCCACCATGGTACCTAGACCAAGCGCAAGAGCAACCGCAACTTTCACCCAGTTTGGAATGTATTGAAGGAATGAATCCAAGCTACTACGGTATTCTTTCACAACTTTAGCTTGGTCTTTATCCATTTCTGGCAAAGCTTCAGCTTTATCTAAACGTTTAAACGTGGTGGTGCTTAAATACATGTCATTGCGGATTTCGCTAACAGCAGCTTCAGGAATCGCCTTAAGATCGCCATAACCAGCAACACGTGTACCCAAGTGCTCTGTCATACTTGCTAACGCAGGTACAACTTCAGCCGTTTGTTCTTTGGTTTGGATATATTTAGTTAATACTTCACGCGCTTTCTCATCTGTCAGCTCGTTTTGATTAACGTTTAAAACCGTCGCTGTTTTTGAAGAAAGCTGTTCAAAAGACTGTAAATGCTGCGCGTCTAAATTTTTGTTCAATGAATAAGCCAATGGAACTAACCCGATCAAGATCAACATGATTAAACCCATGCCTTTTTGACCATCGTTTGAACCGTGTGCAAAGCTCACACCTGTACAAGTAAAAATTAGAATTGCACGAATCACTGGTGGTGGCGGCTTGTTACCTTCTGGTGGCTGAAACAGCTCCATTTGGCGTTTAAATACTTTCTTCACCAACAAGAATAGAATTGCTGCAAATGCAAAACCAATCAATGGAGAGAATAATAATGCCTTACCAACTTTAATCACCTGATCCATATCAATACCACTACTGGTCGCGCCAGCTGAAGCATTTAAAATATGGTTCATGATGCCCACACCCAAAATCGATCCGATTAAGGTATGTGAACTTGATGCAGGAATCCCCAAAAACCACGTTCCTAAATTCCATAGGATCGCCGCGATTAATAATGCAAAAACCATCGCAAAGCCAGCGCCGCTGCCGACATTCATGATCATTTCTACAGGGAGTAATGCAATAATACCGTATGCAACCGCACCACTCGCTACCATAACCCCAAGGAAGTTACAGAAACCAGCCCACATCACTGCTGCTGGAGCAGGTAATGCATTGGTATAAATAACCGTCGCTACAGCATTCGCCGTATCGTGAAAACCATTTACAAATTCAAAGCCTAAAGCAATGAAAAGTGCCGTCGATAAAAGAATAACTGAATATAAACTTAAAGGCGGTACATGTGCCAAATCAGCACTGAGCTGAAAACCGATATAAATCAGTGTTGCAACAATAATTGTCAAAAACACCGGCATAAAGAATTTCGGTGTTGGTACATGTACATTCGTCGATTTTGCCTGAGAGCTGGCAAGCGGTGAATCCGAAACAGGAGGAAGATTAGAATTCATGTAGACGGTTAGAGGATAATAAAATCCCCTGTATTGTTTAATTAAATTATGACAATTATATGACAAAGGGCTGTCACATAAAGCCAAAATTTCATGTTTTCATCACATTTTTTTGTATTTTCTTGCGATAAACCCGCTCCGACATTTACTTTAATCAATAAAAAACAATGCATTATAAAACTAAAAACAGCGATAGAACTGTTTGTCTGATTTTGCAACAAACGCTACGAAATATGACATTAGACTGTCACATTTCGAACTGGATGTTTTCTTTTTAAGCATTATTCAATTCAATTGTGACAACTTCATGAACATTTTATGACATTTTCTAAGTGACCCGATGAATCACTGTTCAAGCTTGCTGAAAATACGCGCTTTGACCTAGCTTCTGTTACAATGCCCCTGCTTTTTATCTTGATCATCAACTGGGGTTTCTGAATGTCCACGCTTACCACCCTACAATCACTTCTTACCCAACGCATCCTGATTATTGATGGTGCAATGGGAACCATGATTCAACGCCATAAACTAGAAGAAGAAGATTATCGTGGTGAACGTTTTGCAGATTGGGCATCAGACCTTAAAGGCAATAATGACTTATTGGTTTTAACCCAACCACAGATTATTCAGGGCATCCATGAAGCTTATTTGGATGCAGGCGCAGATATTATCGAAACCAACAGCTTTAACGGCACCCGTGTTTCAATGTCTGACTACCACATGGAAGACCTTGTTCCAGAGATCAACCGTGAAGCGGCGCGCTTAGCCAAAGCAGCATGTGAAAAATATTCAACCCCAGAGAAACCGCGTTTTGTTGCAGGCGTACTTGGCCCTACCTCACGTACCTGTTCGATTTCACCGAATGTTAACGACCCTGCATTCCGTAATATTACATTTGATGAATTAAAAGAAAATTATATTGAAGCTGCCCACGCCTTGATTGAAGGTGGTGCAGACATTCTTTTGATCGAAACTGTGTTTGATACCTTGAACTGTAAAGCCGCGATCTTTGCAGTCAAAGAAGTATTCAAACAAATCGGTCATGAACTGCCGTTGATGATTTCAGGCACCATTACCGATGCATCAGGTCGTACCTTAACAGGCCAAACTGCTGAAGCGTTCTGGAACTCAGTACGTCATGGTGATTTACTCTCAATCGGTTTTAACTGTGCCTTGGGTGCAGACGCGATGCGTCCACACGTAAAAACCATTGCTGATGTTGCTGATACTTTTGTCTCCGCGCATCCAAACGCAGGTTTACCGAATGCCTTCGGTGAATATGATGAAACACCTGAACAAACGGCAGCATTCATTAAAGAATTTGCTGAAAGCGGTTTGATCAATATTACAGGTGGTTGCTGTGGTACCACACCAGATCATATTCGTGCCATCTATAATGCAGTCAAAGACATTCAGCCACGTCAAATTCCTGAAACCAAACCAGCCTGCCGTTTAAGTGGTTTAGAACCATTTAACATTTCTGATGATTCATTGTTCGTCAATGTGGGTGAACGTACCAACGTCACGGGTTCAAAAAAATTCCTGCGTCTTATTCGTGAAGAAAAGTTTGCCGAAGCTTTGGAAGTAGCTCAGCAACAAGTTGAAGCTGGTGCACAGATCATCGACATTAACATGGATGAAGGCATGTTGGATTCGCAAAATGCGATGGTACATTTCCTCAATCTCGTTGCATCTGAGCCAGATATCTCTCGTGTGCCGATCATGATTGACTCATCGAAATGGGAAATCATTGAAGCAGGCTTAAAATGTGTGCAAGGTAAACCTGTTGTTAACTCGATTTCCTTAAAAGAAGGTTATGACGAGTTTGTCGAAAAAGCTCGCCTATGCCGTCAGTACGGTGCTGCGATTATTGTAATGGCCTTTGATGAAACAGGTCAGGCCGATACTGCTGCACGTAAGCGTGAAATCTGTAAACGTTCTTATGATGTGTTGGTTAATGAAGTGGGCTTCCCTGCTGAAGATATTATTTTTGACCCGAACGTGTTTGCCGTGGCAACAGGGATTGAAGAACACAACAACTATGGCGTCGATTTTATTGAAGCGACAGGTTGGATCAAACAGAACTTGCCGCATGCCATGATTTCAGGCGGTGTCTCTAACGTCTCCTTCTCCTTCCGTGGTAATGAGCCTGTGCGTGAAGCGATTCACTCAGTATTCCTTTACCATGCCATTAAACAAGGCATGACCATGGGGATCGTTAACGCTGGTCAAATGGCGATTTATGACGATATTCCAAAAGAACTAAAAGATGCGGTTGAAGATGTTGTTCTGAATCAAAACCAAGGTGAATCAGGTCAAAACGCCACAGAAAAACTGCTTGAAGTGGCAGAGAAGTTCCGTGGTCATAGTGGCGCGCAACGCGAAGCCGAAAACCTTGAATGGCGCAATGAATCGGTTGAAAAACGTCTTGAATATGCATTGGTAAAAGGTATCACTACCTATATTGATGAAGATACCGAAGAAGCCCGTTTAAAAGCCAAACGCCCTCTTGATGTGATTGAAGGTGCATTGATGGATGGCATGAACGTAGTTGGTGACCTGTTTGGTTCAGGTAAAATGTTCCTGCCACAAGTCGTGAAATCTGCACGTGTGATGAAGCAAGCCGTTGCATGGCTGAATCCGTACATCGAAGCTGAAAAAACAGGTAGCCAATCCAAAGGTAAAGTGTTGATGGCAACTGTTAAGGGTGACGTACACGATATTGGTAAAAATATCGTGGGTGTGGTTTTGGGTTGTAATGGTTATGACATCGTTGATCTTGGCGTGATGGTACCAGCAGAAAAAATCCTGCAAACTGCGATTGATGAGAAATGTGACATCATCGGTTTGTCGGGTTTGATCACCCCGTCTTTGGATGAAATGGTGTTTGTTGCCAAAGAAATGCAGCGTAAAGGCTTTAACATTCCACTGTTAATTGGCGGCGCAACCACTTCAAAAGCCCATACCGCAGTGAAGATTGATCCGCAGTATCAAAACGATGCAGTGATTTATGTTGCCGATGCCTCGCGTGCAGTTGGTGTAGCAACCACCCTACTCTCGAAAGAAATGCGTGGCAATTTTATTGCAGAACACCGTGCTGAATATGCCAAGATTCGTGAACGCCTAGCCAACAAGCAACCGAAAGCAGCCAAGCTCAGCTATGCTGAATCGATTGAAAATGGTTTCAAGGTGGATGACAACTATGTGCCACCGATTCCAAATCGTTTAGGTACGCAAGTTATTACTAACTATCCATTAGCGACCTTGGTTGAATACTTTGACTGGACACCCTTCTTTATTTCTTGGAGCTTGGCAGGTAAATTCCCGAAAATCCTGACAGATGAAGTTGTCGGTGAAGCGGCAACTGATTTGTATAACCAAGCTCAAGCGATGCTGAAAGACATTATCGAGAATAATCGTTTTGATGCGCGTGCGGTCTTTGGTCTATATCCTGCACAGCGTACAGCTGCGGATACCGTCAGCGTGTTTGATGAAGCAGGTCAGAATGTTACGCATACCTTTGAGCATATTCGTCAGCAATCTGACAAAGTGACAGGCAAACCGAATTTATCTTTAGCGGACTTTATTAGCACTTCTAAAGACAATACCGATTATCTCGGTGGTTTCACGGTATCGATTTTCGGTGCTGAAGAATTGGCAAATGAATATAAAGCCAAAGGTGATGATTATTCAGCAATCTTGGTTCAGTCTTTGGCCGATCGTTTTGCAGAAGCATTTGCTGAGCACTTGCATGAGCGTATCCGTAAAGAATTCTGGGGCTATAAAGCTGATGAGACTTTGGGCAATGAAGAATTAATCAAAGAGAAGTATATCGGTATTCGTCCTGCGCCAGGTTACCCTGCTTGCCCAGAGCATTCTGAAAAAGCAGTGTTATTTGATTGGTTAGGTTCAGAAGCGAAGATCGGTACCAAGTTGACTGAACACTTTGCGATGATGCCGCCTTCTTCTGTCAGTGGTTTCTATTATTCTCATCCTGAAAGTGAATACTTCAACGTAGGCAAGATTTCTCAAGATCAGCTTGAGGATTATGCAAAGCGTAAAGGTTGGACATTGGATGAAGCGAAGCGTTGGTTAGCACCAAATTTAGATGATTCGATTGCTTAAGTTAGACTTCTAATCTCCCCTAACCCCTCTTTAAAAAAGAGGGGGAACTTTTGCGTATCAAATGAATTACGTGACAGCTCCTCCCTTTGAAAAGGGAGGTTGGGAGGGATTAAATTGATATTTAAATAAAAAATATATAATTTATAAAATAAATATTTTCTGAGTGTGATACTCATGACTCTTAGCTTAATATTATTAATTTTATATAACATATAAGGAAATACATAGAAAACTACATACAGCTATTGTACCTAAAATGGATTCAGAAACTTGTAATCCTCCCCAACCCTCCTTTAAAAAGGAGGGAGTATCATGAATCCAATATCTACATTCAATTCGCGGTAAAGTCCCTCTTTGAAAAGGTGGGAAACTACGTTTCGCAAGAGGGGGATTCTAACCTTTGCCGAACCACATAATAAATCCGCTCTACAACAGCATCAATCTCAGTCAAAATCTGATGATTACTAAATCTTAAAGTGATCAACCCTAATTCACTTAAAGCATGATCACGATTTTGATCAGCTTCCAACCCTGTTTCGGTATAATGTTGCCCACCATCACATTCAATGACCAAATTCACTGCTGGACAATAGAAATCCACAATAAAATTTAGAATCGGCTTCTGTCGATAAAACTGTAATCCTAAAATCTGTTTACGTCTGATTCTTTGCCATAGCAGTTGCTCAGCATCTGTCATATTACTTCTTAAATTTCGAGATGCTTGCTTTAGATTTTTATTATAAGGCTTCATCAATACCTACGTTTAAAACAGACGCATGCTTAACCAAATCCGAGCATCTCTAGCACAATATATAAACTCTCTTTAGAACCTATACCATTTAAATATAGGTTCTTTGCCTTTACAGCTCTTTATGTTTCTCAATCAAATCTTCAAGATTCTGATAAACATGCAAGACTCGATCTTTATGCGTTCGCGCATGATCCAAACGCTGCTCAGGGTCAACTAAAAGCAAAGTGTGCCCATCATCGATCAAACGATCAATGCCTTCCAGAAACATCCGTTTCCCGACATCATGAATCAAGGAAATCTGAGTTAAATCAATCACAATAGAACTTTTATTGACAGGCTCACATTGCAACGTCCGTAACAACATTTCCGCTTCAGTAAATTTCAATACACCGCGAAGTACATAGACACTCAAAGAAGCATCTTTTCCAGTGCGATAATGACTCTGCACAATGGTTTGTGCGGAAGGTGTGCCTTCCATCAAATGCAAGCCCATATCACGAGAGAGTCGCTCCAAGATATCTATGCCGCGTACACTATTGCCATGTTCATCGAGTCGAGGAGAAAAAGCCGCTATGCTGACCTGACCAGGTAACACGCCCAAGATTCCGCCAGCGACACCACTTTTGGCAGGAATACCAACCGTTGTGAGCCAATCCCCCGCGGCATCGTACATACCGCAGCTCATCATCACGCTCAGAACTTGACGTACCACAGCACGATTCAATAAGCGTTTTCCAGTTTTAGGATCAACCCCACCATTGGCAAAAACACTGCCCATCCTCACTAGATCTTTGACCGTCACCAAGATCGCGCATTGCCGGATATAACCATTCACAATATCGACAGGATCGGACTCCAAAATCCCGACGGTACGCAACATATAACCAATCGAGAGATTTCGATAGGCTGTTTTTACCTCAGACTCATATACTGCATCATCAAATTGCAGTTCACGCCCTGCCAGCTCGCTCATAAATCGACGTAAAATTTCTGCGCCTGATAGATCCTCTTTACTTGGAATCAATGAATGCGTGGTGATTGCACCTGAATTAATCATCGGATTTTTAGGACGGCGATCTTTACCCAATGAAATTTCATTAAAGGCTTCGCCCGAAGGTTCAACCCCAACTTTCTCTAATACCGCATCAATGCCAAGCTGTTGCAGCACATAGGCATAAGTAAACGGTTTAGACATCGATTGAATCGTAAATTCAATCTCATCATCCCCAACGGAATAGATTTCACCATCGACGGTAGACAAGGCCAGCGCCAAACGATCGGGATTGGCATTGGCTAACTCAGGGATATAATCGGCGAGATGCCCACTGTTATCGATATCACAGGCATCAATCACATGTGCCAAATAATCAGGAAGTGGAGTTTTCATGGTCATCTAGCCTTTAAATGTTTCAAGTTTTAATTTAAATAAGTGCTTATAGTACAGAGTACGGATCATATTAAAATTATAGCTTTTGTAATGATTTTATGAGCTTACATACATAATTAACTCAAACGTTCTACAAATAAAATGCCATCTAAATGATCCACTTCATGCTGAACAATCCGTGCAGGGAAACCTTCAAAAGCGGTTTCAATCACTTCACCTTGTAAGGTGTAATAACGCACTTTTATCGCTTGCGCCCGTTCAACCTGCCCACGCTCATCTGGCACACTTAAACAGCCTTCCTCACCTAAACAAGACTCTTGAGAAAATGCCAAAATCTCAGGATTGACCATCACTACCGCATCCATTTCGGGTGCATCGGGATAACGTGGATTCGGACGAGATGCCACAATAATTAAGCGTTTAGAAATATAGACTTGTGGTGCGGCAATCCCAACACCATTACGCTCCAACATGGTCGCATGCATGGCAGATGCCAATTGTAATAACCACTCACTATTAAATTCCCCGTTTGCGACAGCTGCCGCTTTAATTTTTAAAACTTCTTCACCACGTTGTGCTACAGGTAGAATTACACTCATCCCACGCCCTTATCGTTGTTTTGACCGAATAGTGAATATTATCGTATTGGATATTTTATCGCGTTACCATAATTTTCATTTAAGAATCTTGTCATAATATATTCGCGAAAAAAATAATGAATGGCAAAGCACATGAATGCAACCCAACTATTTCTAGGTGTCATCTTTAGCTCGATTGGCTTAGGCTATTTTATGTATGGCAAAAAGCAGAAAATGACCGTGCCTTTGGTATGTGGTCTTATCTTGATGCTCTTTACCTATTTTATTGATAGCACAGCCATGATCAGTATCATTGGCGTGGCGCTTTCAATTGTTCCCTATTTTCTGCGCTTCTAAATAAAAAAACTCCCCAAATGGAGAGCTTTCTTTCATTGAGAAATTAAAGGTGTTTCTTTAATTCATCTGCAACGATCTCGATTTCAAGCGTGCTGAATTTACGGATTTCGCCTTCTGCATGCTTTTCTAACATACCACCAATCAACGGCACTTTTACTTTGACAGTCCATGTTAAAGAGATATTCACTTTTTCGCTGTCACCCGTGACACTGCGCTCACCCTTCGCTTCCAAAGGTAAGTTTGCACCCAATTCAACCGTCGAGGTTAAGTTTTTCAAATGGGTAATATCAGCACGTTTTAAACGGAACGCATTTTTTAATAATTTTTTCGCCACCTCTGGAATATTAACATCCAGATTATATTCACGGCGTAGTGTATAAATATCACCCTGAATATTCGATTCGATAATTTCCAAATTTTCACCTGGAATACGCTTACACACTGCTTCATGCAATGAAGTATCCGCGACCAGTCTTGAAAAGTCCTCAATTGAAACACCATGAATTGTTTCATTAACCGTAAATTGATGTGCCATTTTTAAATGTCCATTTCGTTTTATTAGGATTTCATCATTGCGCAAAAGTATAGCATTCTCATTTGCATCTCTAAATCTGATCAGACAAAAATGGATGACTGCTCGGATTAGTTATTTCTATTGTAATGATGCCGTATGCCTAATTTGACCGTGACACGCTCCATACGACTGATATACAGATAATGATCCCCATATTCAATCACCGCATAAAACTGCTCCGCACCATCATCCAAACCTGTAGCTGACCATCTTGTGCCTTGCGGAAACTCATCTAACCATGCCGCTTTGTAAAAGTCTGAAACCGAATCAAAAGTCAGGTAGTGCTCAGGATCGGCCATAATTTTAGCTGCCATCTGATCGAATTTTTGTTGTTTAAATGCCTCTAAACTGAGTAACACAAAGCGTCCTTCTGATTTAAATTGTGCTTGAATTGCATGGTTAACTTTCCGCCTAATCTTTAACTGACTTACAAAAATACAGTGATTTTCTTATATCTCTATTTTGCTGCGGAATACGCTGTTTTTCTACATTATTTTCAGTTTTATCATATATTTTTAAGCTGTGCTGATTTGCTAGCACAGGCTCAATATGTTATCACCTTGTTATGTTTTCTATTTTTTACAACGATAAACTATAAGGAGTAAATATGTCTTATCAAAATATTTTAGTTCCTGTTGATGACTCTCCAATTTCCTATGCCGCAGTCGAACATGCGCTTTCTTTAGCAAAACTATCTGGGGCAAAAGTCACCATTCTGAGTGTGGTTGCGGTTGACCCATTTGTCGGTGTGGATTTTTATCAAGTTGCCCCTGCGGTGACCGATTACTTTATGCAAGCCGAAGCACAAGCCAAAACACAACTACAAGACATTTCTCAATCCTTTGTCCGTGATGGTATTCAGGTGAATACCAAAATTCATCATGGTTCAGCCAGTGAAGGCATTATCTTTGTTGCTGATGAAGTTGGTGCAGATCTGATTGTGATGGGCTCACATGGCCGCACAGGGGTAAAACGTTTATTGCTGGGTAGTGTGGCACGTGCCGTTTTAACAGAATCACATATTCCAGTGCTGATTGTGAAGCAATAACGATTTGCTTTAATTGAAAAAACCTTGTGTCTCGATACAAGGTTTTTTTATTGTCTCAAAGTTGCATAGATGACCGATTCGCCCCCCATATTGATCATTTATAACCCTGTTCCATGATTTAAAAAGATGCTTCACTAGCAATTGGACATTTATTTTCAAGTCAAAATAGTGAGTCGAATCAGCTTACTATCGCCAGAAAAAATGACCGTCAATAAAAACAGCATGTTTAAGAATAAGACACGGTTTTACAAGGATGATCAATATGAAACTCAATCCAATGGTGATTGGCCTGTGTGGGATATGTATCAGTACATTGAATCACGCGGCAGCACTGGACCAATCAGGACAATCCATTCTCCCTTTTCTGGAAAATGGTAACTATGTTGAAGTCAGTGCAACAGCCGTTGATGCTGACATTTCGGGGAAAATCCGTAATCGTCCTGAACTGGTCAATGATCCACAGAACCTGAACTCAGGCAATATGGGCAATAGCTTTCAATATTATAGTGCCGCGCTCAAACTTCAACTGACTGATCGAATCAGCTTTGGTCTACTCTATGACCAGCCTTTTGGTGCTGATATTCGCTATCCGATGCAATCGAATAACACCTTCTCGGACAATGAATTTACCCAGCAAGGCACATCGGTCAATGTTGATACTGAAAGCATTAGCATGATTTTGGGTGTCAGTCCTTTTAGCAATGTTCAACTCTATGGCGGCGCTGTCTATCAATCGGTCAAAGGTGATGTCGCGCTGCGTGGTAATTCATACAGTGAAGCCTTTAATGGCTATGATGCCAAATTTAAACAGGATCATGCAGTCGGTTGGCTGGCAGGCCTGAGTTATCAAATCCCAGAGATTGCCTTAAAAGCTGCGCTGACCTATCGCTCCAAGATCGACCACGATATGCAAGTGACTGAGACCATGTTCGGTCAGCCTTTAGAAGTGACTACCCCAAGTAAAACCAAAATTTCCACGCCACAATCGGTGAATGTTGATTTTCAAACAGGTGTGTATAAAGACACACTGCTCTATACCAATCTACGTTGGGTCAACTGGAAAGATTTTCATATTCGACCGACGCAATTTGGCGCAGTGACGGAGTATCTCACTGGCGTAATCAGCGAAGGAACCTATACAGGTGGTTTTGATTTAGACAGCTATCAAAAAGATCAATGGACGGTCAATGTCGGACTTGGACATCAGTTTACTGAGAAATGGAGTGCATCCACTGAAGTCAGTTGGGACTCTGGTACAGGCGACCCTGCATCCACATTGAATCCGACCAAAGGGTCTTGGGGGATTGGTCTAGGTGCTCAGTTTAATCCTGCCCCGAACTACTTTATTGCGGCTGGCGTTAAATACTTCTGGTTAGGTGATGTGATTGCCGAAGACGGCACCTATTACATTCCTGTAGCAGGAATTAAACCCATTGCTGAACAGGCCGATTTTAAAGATAACAGTGCAATCGCTTATGGTTTGAAAATGGGCTATCGTTTTTAGTCACAAAAACTCATCATGCTAAGTAGGAACAGATCTACCTCTAGTCTTGCTCCTACTTGGCTCTTTTCTGGCATTCAATCAGCGGATTAGCTTAGAATCTCAAAGCATTATTTTAATAATGAATGTCATCTCTAGGAAAAATCCAATGAAAAAAATCCCTCTTGTCTTTTCAATATTTATATCTAGCTTCGTTTTTCCTTTTACTACTTTTGCCAATTCACCTGATCCCAAAGAAAGCATGGATATTTTTATTGGCACCCTAACCATTCAGGATAACAAAGCCATTTTAACGCGATGCGATATTGCTCAGAATGAATATGTGTTGAAAGATGCGGACTGGTCTAAGCAAAAGGCGGTATCAGGTTTTCTCTCCAAAGCCACAAAACTAAAACAGCCGATCTATGTAGAAGTGATTGCAGCGTATAAAAGCGAAAAAGATATTAATATTCTCTTGGTTGATTCCATTGAAAATCTGACTGAAGCGAAAAGCTGCCATTTAAGCGATTTATTTTAAGGCTCAAAATACATGGCAGACTTTTAGCTCGAATCTTGATGAGCAAAGCTTAGTGACTCATCGTCACTCACTAAAAGTTTGCCATGTCTCAAAAGCATGTCTGCGATACAGCTTTAACTTAGAAAACTGAGGAATAATTGCTTCACTCTGGGTTGGTCTTAAAAATACAAAATCATCGACTTGAATATCACAATCCTTCGGTACATTGATCAATTCCTGATTACTGCTACGCCCGTACAATGCATGGGTATGCGCTTGATCAGGATAGACATAATCAGCCAGCCAATAGCCACCATAAATAAACAGCGCCTTACATTTATGTGGCAATTTATCTAATAAAGACATAGAAGGAAGCTGAGTAAATGGCAGTATTTTTAATACAGGCGCAGCAATCCATAACGCAGGTTGTAATGCCCTTAAAAAATCACTGTCAAAATCACTTGGTTTTAAGAGCATTGAACCAAAAGACAAATCATTGCAGACACTTTCAGTGGTATGAAAGCTAAAGGTTGGGCTACCACCGCCATTAAAACACAGCGCATCATGCCACAGCGATGGAAACTGCTTTTGAATCAATTGTTGATAATGGGCATAGGTCTGCTGTGAACTGTGATAAGCCAATTCAGGTTTTTTAATGATGGCTGGAATTTTAGTGACATGCGCATCATAGCCCATCAAACCAGAAAGCTTTAAATACTGCGGATACTGCTGAATCAGCTTTAAAATTTCGGTCAGTTGCTGTGTCGACTGTACCCCACCACGATGTAAGCCGACATCAATTTCAATATTCACATCCAAACACAGAGAATAGAGCTGGGCAATCTCGAGATATTGCTGTAAGCGTTGCTTGGTATCAATCAGCCACTGAATTTTGGCATTCGACCACTCCGCATGCTGATCAAAAAAATGACGTACAGCTTGGGCAGGCATAGGCTTACCCAACAGAATATCGGCTTCGGCAAAATTTTCTAGGATCGAAACAATATGCGGTTGATGAAATACCATAAAGCGTTGCGTATTCATCTGTTCGGATAGCAACTTGAGTAGGTCTAGGCTTGCTAATGACTTGACCACCAAGCGTGCTTTTAAATGTTTGGCATGAGCAAGACGAATCTGAACATGTTGGATATTTTGTTTTAACGCTGCTTCATCGATGATCAGTTGCGGAATCGCAATCCCCTGCTTTTTTAGGTCGAGATTGAGTTGTTTAAAATAATGATCCAACATGGCTATACCTTTTTTATTTAATTGTGATTCTAAAAAACCATCTTATACGAGGGAATGTCATCTACAACCTGAGCAAGCCAAAGCGACTAAAGCTTTGAGTGCAAGAAGTTTAAATACATCTTACCAAGCTTCAAATGCTTCTCAGGGTGAAACCAAAGTAATTCCAGCTGAAAGCTTAACCCTTAATTGGATGAGAACTCGACATGACTCCGTTAAGCACTTTCAGCTTATAAAATAACTCTATTTAACCTAAAAACAGCTTTTCCAGATAGGGATTTAAAAACTTGGCTTCTGGGTCCAACTGCTGGCGCAAAGCCATAAAATCATCCCACTTTGGATATAAAGCCCGAAGCTGTGTGCTGGTCATATGATGCATTTTACCCCAATGCGGACGCCCTCGATATTTCTGCAAAATCGGCTCAACCACATCAAAAATCAACTTCGGGTCTTGCTTATGATATTGATGCACTGAAATCGAAATGGAGTCCTGCTGATAAAACGGACTAAGCCAAATATCATCACCCTTCACAAAGCGAAATTCGAGCGGAAAAAAGGTGGCCACTTTATACTTTCTTAAGGCATGCAATATTTCATCCAAACACTCAATTCCACGATCAACAGGAATCTGATACTCCATTTCATTGAATTTGGTATTACGCGGCGTTGGAAATATCTTGCTCGACCAATCAACATAGGTTGTCGGTTTGACAAAGATGCCTAATAGCTTCTGTAAATAAGGATTCAGCGAAGGAAAGTTTTTGGTCAGTTCTGAACACAAAGTCAGCAAGGTATCATCCGATGGAAAATTTTCCTTCCGCGGCAAAACCGCTTCATCAGTCTCATCCAAAGTTTTTAGCATCAACTGCTTTTCATGGGAAAACACAAAGCACTCAATATGTCGATGCTGCTGCTTCCATTGCTGAATATGCTGCATCATGTCTTCTACCGGACACAGTTGAATATGCTCTTTCAGCTTATAGCGAGGGCGATTCTGCATGGTGATCTGAGTCAGGATACCCAAGCTTCCCAAAGACACCCGTCCTGCGGCAAAGATTTCAGGATATTCTGTGCGGCTACATTTCAGGATTTCACCAGAAGCCGTCAATAACTCAAAAGCTTCAACATAGGCCGAAATACAATGTAAATCTGCTCCTGTCCCATGTGTGCCTGTGGAGACAGCCCCCGCTAGACTTTGCTGATCAATATCGCCCTGATTCATCAAAGCCTGATTGATCGATTGCTGTTGCAGATGTTGATCTAGGTCATATAAACGTGTACCCGCATAAATGCTGCTCTGACATCGTTCAAGATCTGTCGATGCAATGCCTGCAATATGATCCAAAGACAATAAGGTGGCATCAGTACAGACTAAGGGCGTAAATGAATGTCCTGCACCGACTACCCGTATTTTTTGTTGCGCTTTAACAATGGACTGTAGTTCTTGCACATTGGCTGGTTGTAAAACCTGTTGCGGCATAGATTTTTGGAAGCCTGACCAGTTCGTCCAGATGCCTTGTGTTAAATCACTCATACTGCCTCTCCTTGGCTAACGGCAGTTTTTAAATTGCCATGATTGCTGCGTTTTGCGAGTTCCTGTGCTGGAATCGGTTGTGGTCGTGTCATTTCATCGTAATGACGTTTATTTTTCTCTAATAACAATTGTTCAGCTAAACCTTTGAATTTGCTCTGACAGGCAGCTAGCGTCCATTGACCAAATAAGGTATGTCCACCTTCATAGGCTTGCGCTTGATATTCTTCATAGGTGGTGACATAACCCATATAATCATTGCAGTAGGATGCTAACCAAACCCTTTCAACCGAAGCCTGTGCGGCAAGCGTCTGTTTAACCGTATCAATGACACGCTGCCCTGCAATAGTGGTAAATTCTCCTGGACAGCAAATCAAAGCCAATCGACCTAATCGCAGAATCTGTAAGGGAACCACGCTTGGAACTAAAGGACTGTGCTGAATCGCTCCCGCTTTCACTTGTCGGTTCATTTCTGCAATCAACGGATCAAGCATACTCGGTGGAAAACCAATCGGCTGCCCTAAAATCTTTTTGGCACCTGCTTCCAGTAAAATCTGTTTCGGCCCTTGAGAGGCATACAACTGCTGATAGTCTGCAAAATCAGCAGCTTTTGGGTGCTTGGTTTTTTGTTTGCGAAATTGATCCGCTAAAAATTGCATCCCCATAATTAAGGGTTTGGGCGCCCCTAAGCCATCGACAGGCGTACCTGCAAAAAATGCGGTACCGTGACAAGGCTGACTGGTCTTGGCATGCTTTTGCCCCGCTGCGAACTCATCTGGAATTTCAATATTACTCAGGTCTACATAGGACAAAACCGCATCGATCTTGCCTTCGACTTTATGTAAATTTTTAGGAATATTTGACTGTAAAGCCGTCAAAGCCAGTTCACTTTGATATCGCCCGTTTTGTTGCGCGTATTGATATTCCTGCTCGCCTTTAATCTTATTGCGAATCTTGAGCTGATCTTTGCCATGAAAATGCGGTGATACATCTCCCGCAGTTGCTTGTGCAAAAATCGTGACTGGATTTTGAATCCCTTGCTCAATTAAAGCCTGCTCAGAGAATGCGGCTGCATAGCCTTTATTATCGCCATCATAGGCGTTTAAGGAATTTCCTAAACAGGTTGCATGTACCCCAAATAAGGAAATAAAGGACTGCAGTTTTTGCTCACGATAGAAACCAATCAACTGCATTTCTCGGTTCAAGGCTAAATGCGTTTCCGCTTCGGTACGTGGCTGAACTTCTGGATTACGATTATAGGCTTTAATTGAACGATTCCATGCGACAGCGGTACGCTCTGGAAAATGTTGAGTCTCCAAGAAAATCTCGGTGTCTTGTTCAGATGCAATCGCATTTTGAATACTCAGTACAATCGCCTCAACAATGGCAGTTAAATGTTCAGGCACAAAACCAGGGGTTGGCATATTGTATAAAGCTTCATAGCCACAACCACCAGGGCCAGAATGGGTATGGGTTGCCATGAGGACCAATTGATTTTCATCAAATGGTGAATCTAGAATTTGTGTGAGTCGCGCTATTGTTTGGCTGCGTATGGCATGGGTAATACAACCTACGTCCAGACAACAGATCAGGAGTCGGTTATGTTGCTGATCGACAATACTCACGCAACGTGCAAATAAAGCTGTGCGCTGTTCATAGGCTCGATGTGACCATTGCCCATAACCAAACATGGCATAGCCTTTCGGTGTAATTTTGATTTGCTGCTTGTCCCAACCCACCTGATACATCACGACTTCCTTTCAATTCTTTTTCTAACTGTATTAAAGCATGTTGAAAGTTAATCAAAATTATGCGATACCCAACAGGGTTAAAGACACTTTTCTTTGGGGGGCAAAACGGACTTATGCCTATACGCAGCAACTGTAAAAATGAACAACAGCAATTTATTCCACCCACCATTCTGGCGAGCCTAATCCATTATGCAGAGCAGCAACAGTGGGATTATGCTGTATGGTTTCAGAATTCAGGTTTAGACATTGCACAAATACAGCAAACCCAAGCTGTGGTTCGTTTTAGCCAACTCTGTGATGTGGTTGGTCAAGCCATGACCACCTATCAACAACCGAACCTAGGCTTAAAGCTTGGCAGTAGCGAAGGTCTGATTTCGATGGGGATTTTGGGCTTTGCCATGCAATCCTGTAAAACGGTTGCAGATGCTTTAGACATTGCGCTGCGCTACCATAGGATTTCTGGCAGTGTCTTGAATATCGACTTTTCTATCCACGCTGATCTTTGTGAATTGGAAGTCACCGAACCTTATCCCTGCAATGAACTCAAAGCCTTTTTCTATGATGAATTATTTAGCAGCATCATCACCTGTTTAAATGCGATGTTGGGCGATCATGATGATGTGATCAGTCTTGAGCTCAGCTATTTACCACGCGAATATCAACAACAATATAACGAACTCTTTGGCTGCCCGATCCAGTTTAATCGTGACAGGAATATCATGCGTTTTAGCACTAGCCTATTGCAGCGCAGCTTAAAAAATTATAGTCCAGCCAACTATGCAACTGCACTACACATCTGTGAACAAGCCCTAAAAGAAATAGACCAGCTCAACCAAGTGGGTTATGTGCATCTACTCGATCATTTGATTGAACAGCATTTACCTGAACGCTTTGAGATGCAACAAGCTGCTGAACAATTACGGATCAGCGAACGCCATTTAAGACGACAATTGTTATCAGAAGGTCTGAGCTTTCAACAAATTCGGCAAAATGTGTTGGAGCGTAAAGCCAAGCAACTTATTGAACAGAACCTATCCCTGAGTGAGATTAGCCTGCAATTGGGTTTTAGCGAATTACGTGAATTCCGACGTGCCTTTAAACGCTGGACAGGGCAAGCGCCTTCTATTTATAAACAAGAGACTCACCTTACTTAAATGATTAGTTCGTAATACCTACTCATATAAAATGAACATATCTCAGGAATTACTGGTGCTACAGGTCATCCACAACCTGCGTGAGATTAATCAGATGCTATTTCTGCGATTAATTTAAAGAGATACCGGAAGAAGACAGGTTTTGTGGATGACAATGGTTTTGGTTACTTTTGCTGAAACAAAAGTAACTCCAGCTGAAGGCTTATCTAAAAATAAGATGAGATCTCTATAAGATTCCACCGAAGCAAAAAAATTAAAACTAAATTTTAACTCGCTGCTTGATAAAACGGTACATCACCATTAATCGTGGCACGATGCATAATCCGATGCGCATCACCATAATCAAATAACGCCTTATGCTGTGTGCAACGATTATCCCAAATCGCTACATCACCTGCCTGCCACTGCCAACGCAAATGGAACTGCTCATTGGTGGCATGCGCAAATAAATACTTTAGCAATTCAGCACTTTCCGTCTCATCCAGTTCATTAATACGTGTGGTAAACCCTTCACTCACGAACAAAATCGGCTGACCCGTTACCGGATGCGTTCTCACCACCGGATGAACAACGGGTGGATTACGCTTAAAGGTTTCTTCCAGTTTTTTACGCTCAACATCGTTATGCGCAAAACGTTCAATCGGGAAAGACTGACGAATGTCATGCGTTGCGGTTAAGCCTTTTAACTTTTGCTGCAAACCTTGATCCAAGGCAGCAAATGCAGCTGCCCCGCTTGACCAAAGGGTATCACCACCGACAGGTGGAATCTTAATCGCTTGCAATACACAACCCAATGGCGGTTTCTGACTGAAAGTCACATCAGTATGCCAAAGCTCATTATCACGTAAGTCTTGTTTCCAGCTGTCCAATACAATGATTTCAGGCACATTATCGATAGATGGGTAAATCGGATGAATATGCAAAGAACCAAAACTACGTGCCAACTCCGCTTGTGCCTGAGGTGCAAGCTGCTGATTACGGAAGAAAATTACATGATGATCCAGCAAAGCCTGTTGAATTTGTTGCGTCGTATTTTCATCAGCCGTGTTTAAATCAACATCGTGAATAATGGCACCAATCGTTGGTTTAATAACTTCAATATTTAAGGTCATCTTCTACTACTCACACTTATAACTGTTGGCCATACCAAGGAGATAATTGCTTCTGTAACCAACGCAAAAACAATTCAAAACTAACGGCGACAATCGCAATCACAATAATGCCCAGAACTACGGTATCGGTGATCAGGAACTGCGCTGCAGACTGCACCATAAAACCAATACCGCGATCTGCTGCAACTAATTCCGAAGCCACTAGAGTCGACCAGCCCACACCTAAACCAATACGAATACCCGTTAAAATATGCGGTAAGGCTGTCGGCAGAATCACATGCCAAAACACTTGTGATTGGCTTGCCCCTAAAGATAAGGCAGCACGTTCACGATTGAGCTGATGGCTCAGCACACCATGGGTACTACTGATAATCACAGGTGCAAGGATCGAAAAGAAAATCAAAAGGACTTTGGTGGTTTCACCGATCCCGAACCAGATCACCAATAGTGGCAAATAAGCCAAAGGTGGAATCGGACGCAATAACTCAACCAATGGATCAAGCACGGCACGAACCCACTTATTCAGCCCCATCCATAAACCTAAAGGTACACCAATCGCAATCGCAGCAACTAAAGCCAATAAGACACGAGAAATACTTGCTGCCAAATGCTGCCATAAGGTGGCTTTCATAAAACCTTGTTGACTGACTTCTAGAAATTTTTGCCATACCGCTTGTGGGCTCGGCAAAAATAGACTTGGGACAATTTTTAATGCCGTGATCAAATACCAAATCACCAGTACGCTCAAGACACTGGAAAAACTGAGCGCTAAACTACGATGGCGAGTAAAAAAGGACCCAATTGGACTAAAAACCGAACCTGACTGTGTTTGATTCGTCGATTGCAGTTCCTCGGCCTTGCTCACCTCATAGGCTGTATTTTTTGCTTGCCCCGTCATACAGCCACCTCATGCCCTGCTTGTTTCTGCACACGTAGGCGTTCAAACAATTGCTCGCGTAATTGAATAAATTTAGGATCCGATTTGATCGCACGAATGGATTCACCTTGCTTATAACGCTCTGCAAAATCCAGTTTTAAAGTTTCGACAATCTTACCTGGGCGAGCGGTCATCAACACCAATTGATTACTCAGCAATAGTGCTTCTTCAATGTCATGGGTGATCAGGAAGAAGGATTTATTTTGTTCAATCCATAAGTCCAGGACCAACTGCTGCATGGTTTCACGAGTAAAAGCATCAAGCGCAGCAAAAGGCTCATCCAATAAAATAAAGGCTGCGTGGCTAATCAAAGCACGCGCAATACCGACGCGCTGTTTCATGCCACCTGACAATTCCCAAATATTGGCTTTAGCCACATGACTCAAGCCGACAATTTTAAGAATTGCATCGACTTGCTGTTGAATGTCTTGCTCTTTTAAACCTTTGAGCTGCAAAGCAAAACCGATATTTTCAGAGACATTTAACCAAGGTAATAGCGCATGATCCTGAAATACCACCGCACGGCGTGCATCTGGCGCAGTCACCACTTCATGATCCAGTGTAATCTGCCCCGAACTTGGCTTTTGAAAACCCGCCAGAATATTCAGTAATGTTGTTTTACCACAACCAGACTCACCCAAAATCACAGTCAAAGTGCCTTCTTCAATCTTCAGATTGATATCTTGCAATACAGGCACGGTCTGTTTTGGAAAGGTTAAATGAAGATGCTCGGCAGCTAATACGCTCATTTAGATCTCCTAGGGCTGTAAGAATTGGGTGGTGACATTCGCTTGATAATCAGGTTTTACTTGATCCACCTTGCCTTGGCTTTTGAGGAATGTTGCTGTGTCGAAAATATTTTTGGCGAACTCACCCGCTAATGTTGCGTGTTGTTGCTGACCATTCAGATAAATATTGCCTGATAACAGTAAAGGAATATCTTTCACATCAGAGCCTGTCAGCTGAGCAATTTTCTGGATATTGTCCGCATTTTGTTCAAATGCTTTTGGATCTTGCTGATACGCTTCAACTTGTTTCAAGCTGGTTTTTACGAATGCTTTTAAGAACTCTGGATTTTTTTCAGCGAAATCTTTACGAACCACCCATAAATCATAGGTTGGTGCGCCCCACTCGCCGACTTGTTTCGAATCTGTTAATACATGACCACTGGCTTTGACTTTACTTAATGCAGGTTCCCAAACATAAGTTGCATCGATATCACCACGCTCCCAAGCTGCTGTGATTTCTGGTGGACGTAAGTTAATAATCTTGACTTGATTATCCGCAATATTCCAATGCTTGAGTGCTGACAATAAACTGTAATGCGTGGTTGAGACGAATGGTACGGCAATGGTTTTGCCAATCAAATCTTGAGGTTTTTGAATGCCTGATTTGTTACTCACCACCAATGCCTCTGAACCGCCTAATTTAGCCGTCACAAGAAAGACTTCAATCGGTAAATCACGACTTGCAGCAGCAGCCAGAGGACTAGAACCAATATTGCCGATCACCACATCACCCGAAGCCAATGCATTAACCACATCTGAACCTGCATCAAATTTGCGCCATTGAATTGCTTGATTACTATCACGTTCATAATCACCATTGGCTTGTGCAACCTTGGTTGGATCCACACCAGTTTGATAGGCAATCACCACTGCCTTGTTATTTTTAGACTGAACAGGTGCAGCATCTTTTTGATTTTGATAGACAATAAAAGCAACAATCGCCACAAGGACGATCGCTGTAACAATTAGCGGCTTAGAGTTTTTGATGCCCATAATTAGATGATCTTTCAACAATATAGGCTTATGGTATGCGGCATGCTTTATGATTAAAAATAAGAAAAAGTGAGTTGCTTATTCCTTTATGAGATAAGAATAAGACTTAGGCAATTTTTGCTGTTTTTATATTCAATTGGTTTATTTTTAGTGTTGTTTCATTTAATTTCCCAACTAAGCCTTTTAAATATTTATCCCGCTGTTTAATTGAAAAGTAAAATATTTAATCCTGATAATTTCATCTTTAAATTAAATATG
>NZ_JAZEZK010000026.1:0-56176 GCF_037028485.1 Acinetobacter sp. 102 | reverse complement strand
TTTACCACCTCGTCAGCGGTAAATTAACGCAATAAATATTTAACAACTTAACCAGTAAAGCTAAGTTATTTTTGCTTCATCGCGTCGGGATGAGTGCATTATAGGAGATTTTTTTTAGTGTGCAAGTCTTTTTAAACCCTTGTTTTATCAAGTGTTCTTTTTTTACACACAAACATGTTCAACAAAACAGCATAATTCTCGTAAGCATATAAAATTAAAGCAGAAATATTCTATACATATTTCTGCTTTGTTTTTTACTTACTGTTCTTTATCTGTACGCTGATAATTTTAATGGGTTGTTTCGGTACATTTTGATGCATCCCGTAGTTTGCCGTTGGTACATTTACGATCTTATCGACAATATCCATACCTTTAGTTACTTTACCAAATACGGCGTAACCTGCATCCATAGGTGACTTATTTAAGAAGTTATTATCTGCGACATTAATAAAGAATTGGCTGCTTGCAGAGTTCGGGTTACTGGTACGTGCCATGGCTAAAGTACCGCGTGTATTCTTCAAACCATTTCCCGACTCATTCACGATTGGTGCTTTGGTTGTCTTCTCAATCATATTGGCATCCAAACCACCACCCTGCACCATAAAGCCAGGAATCACGCGATGGAAGATCGTGCCTGTATAGAAGTTGCTTTTTACATAGCTTTCAAAGTTTTTTGCCGACACAGGTGCTTTATCATCAAAAAGTTCAATTTCGATGTTGCCCATACTGGTTTTCATATCAACCATGGTATTTGCAAATAAATGGCTGCTTGCCAAAATTAAACCTGTTGTCATGAACAACTTTTTCATCATTGCTTTTCTCGGCTTGATCATTGATTTGTTGTGAACGCTCATCTTAGTTTTGCTGATTCTATTTTGCTATTTCTATTTGTTATCTTTAAAACAAAAAAACCGATGTTTCACGTGAAACATCGGCTCGGACTTTATTAACTATGTTTATCCCAAAATTTTCTAAAGTTTTTGGCAACTTCGATGGTATTGCGTTTGGCCTTGCTTGAGATAGGCGTGAGGTTAATAAAGCCATGAGTCTGATCTGGGTAATCAACATATTGGACTTTAACCCCATTTTGTCTGAGCTTATGGCTATAGATTGCACCCTCATCATGAAGTAGGTCATGACCCGCCGTAATCACATAAGCAGGTGCCAACTTTCTAAGACTGCCATAGGTTGGTGAGATCAACGGATCATCTAATGCAACATCATGCTGTGTTGCATAATAGTCAGTCACATAATCCACATCTTTACTGGTCAGCACCAGACCTTCTCCATAGGCATAGAACGAAGGATGGCGGCTTTTGAAGTCAACCACGGGATAAATCAATAATTGTGCTTGTGGTGCATAGGCTTTACCAACGGAGTGCTGTGCAACCACAGTACTAATATTGCCCCCTGCACTATCACCTGCAACCGCAATACGATTCTTATAGATTTTCAATTGACGGCGATTTTGATATACCCATGCCAGTGCATCTTCACATGATTTGATCAATAGTTGTGGTGATGCTTCTGGTGCAAGTGGATAATCAATACTTAAGACCTGTACTTTTGCATATTTGGCAATCAGACGACAAGCTTCGTCATGCGTATCCAGACCACCCACCACAAAACCACCACCGTGATAGAACACAATGATCGGCAATTTCTTATTCGGTGCAGGATGGTAATGTCTGGCAAAGACCGTACCACTTTGCAAAGGGAGACGAATATCCTCAACCGATTCAATCGATGTTGGTTTATTAATAATTGCCAACATTTGCGCATCAAACTGACGGCGGGATTCAATTGGATCATCCCCAATAAAACCAATGCGCCCTTGTTTAATTTGGACAGCCATCAAACATTTAGTAAAAGAATCTAAATCTGGATATTGGTGTGGATAAGCGAGAAGCTTAGCGAGAGACTCTTGTACGATTTTGGGGAGCTTATCTAGCGCTCGTGCAGCAGGGCCTTGCCCTTTGTCTAAAATTGTTTGAATTTTTTGAGGTAATGCTGTCACTTCTGTCCCCTTCTTCGCTCTGTCCATAATTCTTGTTGTCTTCGACTATATGCTTTTCTAAAGTCTTAGATCAAGTTCAAGATTTGAAAAATATGTCGTACGCTAAAGGGCTACTATCAAAAAGTCATTATCCATAGTGCTTATTCACAGCTATTTTTTATGTCAATTAAATGCTGTTTTAACATGAGATTGTTAAAACGATAAAACTAGAACGAATGAATTCGTTCTAGTTTATAGCACTCTAAAAGTGTCAGTTTTATGAATTAAGTTAACTTCGCGCAATGTATAGCAGTACATTAGTAAGATTGCATGCGGCATCGTGTGTTTAATCTCATGCGAAGCTAACTTCATTCTAAAAAATTATTGAGCTGTCGTACCTGCTGAACCAGAAACTGAGCCAGATACATCAGCAGAAGCACCACCAGATTGAACATCAACAGATGAACCACCTTGTACGCCAACACCACCTTGTACGCCTGCTGGGCTTGCACCAGTTGTTTGAGCTGAGCCAGACGCGTCTAAACCACCTTGAGTTGAGCAACCTACAGCTGTTAATGCAACACCGGCTACAACCGCAGAAATCAATGCTAACTTTTTCATTTCGTATTTCCTTTCATTATGACAAAAAGCAAAGTTGTCTTTGCGATGCCTATGATTCACAATTTTTTTCTCGGACGTGATGCGGATTAGTTGCAGTTTGTTATGTAAGCCGCTCTATTTTGCAATTTTTCTTAAATCAACTCTTTTCATGTTTCACATATTAAAAAAAACATTCAAAATCGCTAAAGCATTAGAGTTAAAGTAATTTCACGGTTTTTAGTTTTATTTTTTCAGTGAAAAAGCGATTATCTTATTTTTTTATAATTCATAGAAAGACTGCACAATCTGCTTAAAAGATTACAATTACGTAATTTTGATTAAAAATAAATGTAGCAGCCATAAAAAACCGTGACTTCTGATCACGGTTTTTCCATTTATTTAGCTGGATTTAAGGCCATTGCATCTCGCCTTTCACCACTTTGGCGCCCAACTCTAAACTGCTTGACTCGCCTAAAGTTGGGTACTGTTTTTGCATAATTCCAATTAATTCAGCTGAATTTTTGCTGGCTTTTACCGCTTTCTCATATTGCTTTAAATAATCAATTGAGAAATTCACCGCATCAAGACCTTCCGCTGCGCCTACTTTCATATGTGCAGGCACCACCACTTGTGGATTTAAGGCTTTGATACTCTCTAAAGTCTGTACCACTTCTGCACGATCTTTGGCTGTTGGGGTATCCGCAGTCCACAGATGAATACCTGATGATACTGGAATACCACCGACAACTGCTTTGGCACTCGGAATCCATAAATAAGTCAGTTCTTTCTTACCTTTGATTTCGATATTTTCATTTTCTAATTTTAAGGTTTTAGCCGTATATACTTGCGGAACAATAATCTTGCTCGGTGCATTGGCGCCCATTTTTGGTCCCCAATACTGTACTTTCAGCGCTTGTGTATCCTGAATATGCTTCACCGTTTCAGGAGTCGCAATCACCTGCACGTTCGGGAAATATTGCTTAAACACATCTAAACCAAAATAGAAGTCTGGATCACCATAGCTGACAAAAATGGTTTTTAAGGTTTTACCGCTGTCTAAGATATCGGCCGCAATACGCAATGCTTCCGATTTAGAAAATTGCGCATTCACCAATAACACTTCTTTATCACCTTCAATCAAGGTTGAAGTCACACCGAAGTGCTCAGGTTGAGCCAAAAAGTTTTGGATTTTTAAATCTTGTGCGAAAGCAGCAGATGTTGCTGCCAAAGTTGATAAAGCAATAATATAAGGTTTGGTATTCATCTTATCGTCTCCAATCTGATAAGAGACACTTTAAATTGCAATTATTGCTGAATAAACACTCTAAACTAAGATAAAATGTTGCATATCTTGCAACAATGATAATAACGATGGACACATTAAAAGCCATTCAAGTCTTTGTTTGTATTGCGCATCAAGGCAATCTGAGCAAAGCTGCTGAACATCTCGATTATTCTAAAGCGATGGTCTCCCGTTACTTAGACCATCTCGAACAAACTTTTTCGACACGTCTGTTTCAACGCAATACCCGTAAAGTTTCACTCACCCCTGCGGGTGAGAAAGCGCTGGTCTACTGCGAAAATATTTTACAACAGCAACAACTATTAGAAGGCTTAGCCGCGCCAGAACAGCACAGTGGCACCATCCGTTTTACCTGCGGCTTATTTTTATTTCAGCTTGGTGTGAATGAATGTATTAAGCAATTTAAAAAACGCTATCCACAGATTCATTTTGATGTGTATCTCACAGAGAATACTGTTGACTTAATAGATGCTCATGTGGATCTTGCTTTGAGGATTACTCAGAAAGTCGCAGAAGGACTGATTGCCCGCCCAGTCTGTCAAATTGAATCCACCTTTTGCGCACACCCACATTACTTACAAGACCACACTCCCCTGTTACATCCCAGTCAACTCATTCAACATGAATGTATAGCCCATCACACACATAACCAATACTGGACCTTATTTGATACAGATCAGCAACCGCAGAACTACCCTTTAAATGTTACGTTTAAAAGCAATGATGTGATTGCGCTTTATCAGATGTGTCTTAAAGCCCAAGGGATTGCGATGCTGCCAACGTTGCTGGTGCGTAAAGATATTGCTCAACAACGTTTGCAACAGGTGTTTACCGATTTTTCGGCACCCGATCTCACCTTATCTTTGGTTTATGCATCCAGACAACATTTACCGAAAATCACCCAAGAATTTATTGCTTTTGTGATTGAAAACTTAAATTTTTACTTAAATCAGCAAAATTAAAAGATTTAAATCGACCTGAACGCTTGAATTTTGTCGCGTTGCCCATACTTCATCCCTATCTATGAATGACCAAGATGTGGCAGTTCGGGTTTAACCCTATGAGCATTAACGCCAGAAGGACTGTACATGTTTAAGAATTTTTTTCAACGGAGATCATCAATGGCTAATGAGCACAATGAGCAAGCTCAAGACATTCAAAATGAGCAACAAACTGAACAAACTCAAGCTGAAGGTGTAGAGCAAGCAAACGAGCTTAGCGTTGAAGATTTACAAGCTCAAATCACCAAACTCGAAGAAAGCTTAAAACTCGAAAAAGCACGTACAGCCAATGCTGTTTATGAAGCACAAAAGAGTGTTGAACGTATTCAACGTGAGTCTGAAAAGCATAAAGAGACTGTGCTGGAAAAATTTGCGAAAGAATTATTGGATTCTGTCGATAACCTAGAACGTGCAATTCAAGCTGCGGGTGAAGAAGAAACACCTGTACTTGAAGGGATTAAACTTACTTTGAAATCACTACTCACCACGCTTGAGAAGTTTGGCGTAGTCGAAGCAGATACCCAAAATGGTTTCAATGCGGATTTACACCAAGCCGTAGGTATCGACCCGAATGCCAAAGCCAATCAAATTGGTACTGTTTTACAGAAAGGCTATACCTTAAATGGTCGTTTACTTCGCCCAGCGATGGTGATGGTGGGTCAATAATCTACGTGAGCAAAGCGTTTATTTGCTCAAAAGCGTACGAATCTGAGAGTTTTTTGATTTTTTTTCATAAAAATGCTTGAAAAATACCAATTGACTCTCATATCGAATAACAAGCAAAACATTGCAACAAAATTTTAGAGGAACACAAACAATGGCAAAAATTATTGGTATTGACTTAGGTACTACCAACTCATGTGTTGCTGTACTTGAAGGCGATAAAGTAAAAGTAATCGAAAACGCAGAAGGTACGCGTACAACTCCATCGATCATTGCATATAAAGATGGCGAGATCCTTGTGGGTCAAAGCGCGAAACGCCAAGCGGTAACTAACCCGAAAAATACATTATTCGCAATCAAGCGTTTAATCGGTCGTCGCTACGAAGATCAAGCGGTACAAAAAGATATCGGTCTTGTGCCTTACAAAATCATCAAAGCAGACAATGGCGATGCTTGGGTTGAAGTAAACGATAAAAAATTAGCACCTCAACAAATCTCTGCTGAAATCTTGAAAAAGATGAAGAAAACTGCAGAAGACTATTTAGGTGAAACCGTTACTGAAGCAGTGATTACTGTTCCTGCTTACTTTAACGATGCACAACGTCAAGCAACTAAAGATGCAGGTAAAATTGCAGGTCTTGATGTTAAACGTATCATCAACGAACCAACTGCTGCGGCACTTGCGTTCGGTATGGATAAAAAAGAAGGCGATCGTAAAATCGCGGTTTACGACTTAGGTGGTGGTACATTTGACGTATCAATCATTGAAATCGCTGACCTTGATGGCGACCAACAAATCGAAGTGTTATCAACAAATGGTGATACTTTCCTTGGTGGTGAAGACTTTGATAACGCATTAATTGAATTCTTGGTTGAAGAATTCAAGAAAGAACAAAGTGTGAACTTGAAAAATGATCCACTTGCGTTACAACGTTTGAAAGAAGCTGCTGAAAAAGCAAAAATCGAGCTTTCTTCTTCGAATGCAACTGAAATCAACCTTCCATACATCACTGCTGATGCGACTGGTCCTAAACACTTAGTGATCAACGTAACACGTGCAAAACTTGAAGGTTTGGTTGCTGACTTAGTTGCTCGTACGATTGAGCCTTGCCGTATTGCACTTAAAGATGCGGGTCTTTCGACGTCTGACATCTCTGACGTGATCTTGGTAGGCGGTCAGTCTCGTATGCCACTTGTACAACAAAAAGTACAAGAATTCTTCGGTAAAGAGCCACGTAAAGACGTGAACCCGGACGAAGCGGTTGCGATTGGTGCTGCGATTCAAGGTGCGGTATTGTCTGGTGACAAAACTGACGTACTTTTATTAGACGTAACACCGTTAACACTTGGTATCGAAACCATGGGTGGCGTATTAACAGCGATTATTGAGAAAAACACGACGATTCCTGCGAAGAAATCTCAAGTATTCTCGACTGCTGCTGATAACCAACCTGCTGTAGACATTTCAGTGTTCCAAGGCGAACGTAAAATGGCTCAACAAAACAAATTGTTGGGTAACTTCCAGTTAGGCGATATCCCACCTGCTCCACGTGGTGTACCGCAAATTGAAGTATCGTTCGACATCAATGCTGACGGTATCTTGAAAGTATCGGCTAAAGATAAGAGCACGGGTAAAGAGCAATCGATCCAGATTAAAGCAAACTCAGGTTTGTCTGATGCTGAAATCGAAGCAATGATCAAAGATGCTGAAGCGAATGCTGAAGAAGATCGTAAGTTTGAAGAGTTAGCGAAAGCACGTAACGAAGCAGATGCGCTCGTTTCTAGCTCGACGAAAGCAGTAAAAGATCTTGGTGACAAAGTTACTGAAGATGAAAAAACTGCGATCACAACTGCGGTTTCTGAGCTTGAAGCAGCAACTAAAGAAAATGATGTTGAAGACATCAAAGCGAAAACTGAAGCTTTACAAAACATCTTGATGCCAATCACTCAACGTGCTTATGAACAAGCACAAGGTGCTGGCGGCGCAGAAGGTTTTGATCCAAATGCATTCCAAGGTGGTGATGCGGGTCAACAACAAAAAGCGGACGATGGCGTTGTAGATGCTGAATTCACAGAAGTAAAAGATGACAAAAAATAATTTGTCTCTTTAAAAAAACCGCGCGCAAGCGCGGTTTTTTTTTGCATTAAATTTTTATAATGCAGCATGGAGCCCCTTGTTGGGCTACGAACAATGAATTAAAACCAATGTATAGAAAGTGGCGATTAGGTTGATTTAGATTGCTCAAAATACAGCTCACCCAAAATCGGCATAAACAAAGGTATTACACCACAGGCTTTTATTTCTTCAATAAACTCAGGAATATTCACCCCTGGCAACAACTGAGGAACGTCATCAATCGGCGTCACCATGCTATCCCAATGACATGGAATAATGTATTTCGGTTTCAGTAGTCGCACCACATCTTTGACATAATTCGGGCGATATTTACGCCCAATCGCACACAGACACACGATATCAGCTTGTTTGCCCTGCAACTCTTGTTCAATAAAATCGGCGGAATCAATGTGAACAACGCGCAGTTGTCCTGTATCAATCCACCAATTCAAGACCAAACCATGTCGCAACTGATGAAACTTCGGTGGATATGCTGGCGGTGCAGTCATATCTCCTGGCAATGGAACACGACCAAATAAAGCCTTACCATGGATTGAAGGTAAACCAATCACTTGCCACAAACCACAGTGAATCACCTCCCTTCCCTGTGTAGCTTGCATCTGTTGCTCAGGCAAACCTGCTGAGCGTCCATACATCACACTGGCTTGTGAACCAATCAAGCGAGCGCCTGTTTGTTTACATACTTCTGCAGCATCCAAAATATGGTCATAATGTGCATGGCCAATCAGTACCTCATCCGCTTCAGGGATATAGTGTTTGACCAATGCTGGATCGCTAGATAAAGGTTGAGTAAAGGTCTGCCAAAGACTTGGACGGCTAATAAAAGGATCAAGCACTAAGGTTCGATTATTATCAGACAGAATAAACCCTGCAGTCCCCAAATATTTAATTTTTAGATTTTCTACCTTTGCTGGTGCGGGCGAAGCCACCGCCCATGCAGCCTCAGGCGCTTTAAGTAAATATTTCAGCATGCATATTCCTTTGCATTTTATTTTAATTGTCAGAATGAATTGTCTCATCCACCATATAACCCGTGTATGAGTTAACCCCACATAAAATACTAAACCTAAACCTTAAGCAAATCGAGTTTAATACAATAATATTGGCTTGATACACATGAAATTATTTTCGGTATAATCCCAAGTATTAAAAAAATGATACCTAGATTAAAGATGAAAACAGATCCTATCATTAGCAAAACTAGATTTAGAATAATTCTTATATTTTCACTGCTTAGTTTTCTCATAAGCTCAATATTTGATGCTTACAATGAAACATCCATTGCAATAAGCGAACTCGTATCAAGAGATCCTCAGAACTGGGAACTTGTCATCTCAGGCATACTTATGCTTGGTTTTGTTATTGTATTCATCGGCTTACTTTTATTTAAACAATGGGCAAGAAAGCTTTACGTCTATAGTTTTTTCCCACTGTTACTTATTTATCTTTTACCAAGCTATTCTTCGACATTCATATCTGGTTTTGGCGCCATTTTTTATGAGCTAGGTAATATCTTCACCACCCTCATATGGGGATTTTTAGTGGTGCCAAGCCTATATCAACCTCTATTTTCCAAAAATAACGAATGAAATTTTTCCTCCTTCTTGCATTGGTACTCTTTTTACTTTGGTCAGGCTATCAAACCCGCCAACACCCTCAGCTTAAATTTAACTCGCTGACAGACCGTATCGCCAGTCCACTGGATACACGCTTACGCTATCGTATTGCCGAAGTTGACCCTCGTTTTAAACTCAGTATCGAGCAAGTCAAAACCATTAGCCAACAAGCGACACAAATTTGGAAAGATGGTACTGGGCAAGATTATTTTGTTTACGATCCTCATGCGCAGCTCGCGATTCACCTGATTTATGATGAGCGTCAAATGGAAAGCGAACAACGCCGAGTACACCTCAGCCAACTTGAATCGAATCAACAACACTGGGTAGAAAAAAAGCGGCAGCTTGATCAGATTGAACAGGAAATCCTGCGTAGTAAGCAGCTTCTCGACTTAAAACAGCAACAACTGAATCAGCAAATACAGCACTATAATCAAGAACAACAAAATGCACGACAACATCCCACTTCTTTTACCAACCCAGAATATTTTCAGCAACGGCAGCGGGATTTAGAGCAGAATGTGCAAACATTGCAACAAGAAATTGCTCAATATAATCAGAGAATCATGCAGTTAAATCAGCAAGTTGATGAACTCAATGCTTTAGACCAGCAGCTCAATGCCTCAGTCAGCCAATATAAGCAACGCTTTAAGCCCCATTTATTTCATAAGGGCTTATTTAATGGCAAACAAATATTAATTTACGAGTTTGAATCAACAGATGACTTACGTTTAACCATCGCACATGAGTTCGGCCATGCATTGGGGCTACAACATGCTGATGATCCACAAGCACTCATGCACCCCATTATGAAAGATCAAGATACTGCACATTTCCGTTTGACCCAAGCAGACCTCTCTCTTTTATTAGCAAGATAGTCCCAACACATTGTTATGGTCTGATCTCTCTAAAAAACGACTCAAATTGGATGGACTATAAATGTCACAATCCAGCAATTTTTAACTAAAAAGTAAAAAACTTTTCAACTTTGCAGAAATTTTACAAAAGTTAACAATTGGCCATTTTTTCGCTCTCTGCTCGAGGATTTTTTGCCATTATCAATTTAATCCGTTGATATTTTTTAACTTACGATCAAAAAACAAACATGTTCTTCATTTTTTTATTGTGTAAATCACTCGATTCAATTTTTTATTTATTAGAACAAAATCACATTTTTTAGTTTTATTTATTAAATACATAGCATTTTGACGCCCACAAAATAATGATGAAAAATAAGTTTTATTTGGGGGGATTTCAGCATGCGAGTTCATTATCTAGCATTCTTTATTGCTTGTTTGAGTGTGAGCCTACCTCAGTTCAGCAGCGCTCAAGCAAATATCAATCATACGGATGGACATCAGCACCAAGCCACAAAAAAAATAGTGCATTATCGTATTGCCGACATTGATCCACGCTTTAATTTAAGTCAACAACAAGTCCTCGAACTCACCCAGCAAGCCGCTAAGCTTTGGGAACAAGAAACAGGACAACAAAACTTTATTTATGATCCACAAGCTGAATTCAGCATTAATTTAATCTTTGATGAACGTCAACAACGCAGCACGGATCGTTTACAAGGCCTAGATCAACTGAAGCAACAACAACAACAGTGGGAAAATCAAAATCTACAATTACAGCAAGTCAAAGAGGAAATTCAAAGAACGACTGCTTTAATCGCCAGTAAACAGGCACAACTCAACCTCCAATTCCAGCAATACAATACTGAGGTTTTGCGTTTCAACCAAACCCGTTCTACTTCTAAAGATTTAGCTCAACAATTTTCACAAAGGCAGAAGACTTTAGAACAACAGTCTTTAGTGTTGCAACGTGAAGTTCAAGAACATAATCAACGTACACAGCAGCTCAATCAACGCATTCAAAATCTAAATCAAACCAATCAACAACTGGTTGCCTCGGCAAGCCAATTTAATCAGGTCTTTCAACCACATTTATTCCATAAAGGACACTTCAACGGTAAACAAATTCTGATCTATGAATTTTCTTCTACCAACGATCTGCGCTTGACTTTAGCACATGAATTTGGTCATGCACTCGGTTTAGAGCATACCAATGATCCACGCTCACTGATGTACCCTGTAATTCAAAAACAAAACTTCCAGCAATTTGCACTCACTGATTCTGATAAGGATTTGGTAAAAGCCATTTATTGATAGCAACAGCAGGTTTTTCTTTACAAGAATTAACATTGACTAGACTCTAAGTATAGTTTTTGTACAAATAAATAAATATTTTATGTGAAATAGAATGTATTTTTTTAAGATGTAAAAAATATTTTTGCAGCTTACTTTGATCATCTATTAAAGATTTAATGCATTAAAAATAAAAAATAAACAGTTGTTCTCGCATTGGTTTTAGATCATTTAATAAACAAATCCTGTTTTTTTTGCACGATTTTTTACCAATATGTCTACAAATGTATTTTTATTCATTTTCCAGAAATATCGTTAAAACTCATAAATTGAACGATCTTCCATCAATTTGACTACTGATTTTTTTTTACTAAAATGTGACCTCTTTCAAGCTTTATCTCCTATTATGCGTCTTTTATCTCTCCTTATGGCTGCATGTTTTACCTTGCTAGCCCCAGTCTCGACTTTTGCTAAAATTAGCTCGACTGCTCCAGCACAGTCGCAAGTTCGCTATAACACAGAACAACCTTTACGTTATCGTATTGCTGAACTTGACCCGCGTTTGAACATCGATCAACAACAAATGATCGACTTAAGTAAACAAGCTGCTGCAATTTGGGAAAAGAACACGGGGCAAAAATATTTTGTGTATGATCCTGACGCAGATTTTGTGATTAATCTGGTTTTTGACCAACGCCAAATTCGTAGCATGAAACGTGCTGAAAGTTTGAGTCAACTTGAGCAGGAACAACAGAATTGGTTGAATAGAAATGAGAAATTGCAGAGAAGCAATGCTGATTTAGCAGAAAGCAATGCTCAACTTGAACTGCAAAAGAAAGCCTACGAAAATCAGGCTCAACAATATCAGCAAGGCTTAGCGCAATATAAGGCAGACAGCAGTAATAAAGCATTGTTCACTGCACTGCAAAAACAGCAACAACAGTTGCAGCAACAAGCCCAGAAATTGCAGGCAAAAATTACTGAATACAATCATAAAGTCCAGCAAAGTCAGGAAAAGGCTGAAAAATCGAAACAAGTCCATCAACAGTTAAGTGCTTCTGTAAATGAGTTTAATGAGACTTTTAAGCCTGAAGTGCTACACAAAGGTCAATTTGATGGAAAACAGATTTTTATTTATGAATTTTCATCAACTGATGACTTACGTTTGACCTTAGCACACGAATTTGGTCATGCTTTGGGTCTAAAGCATACCCGTGATCCAAGATCTTTGATGTATCCACGAATTAAAGATCAGGATGCAAAAGATTTTCAACTGACTGAGACTGATCTAAAGCTATTAGGTTTAGCGGATTAATCGAACATCATAGGTAGATATAAGATGATCTGCTAAGCAATAACAAGAATGGGTCGATTGTTTTGATTTATTCATGTTATTGTGATGATAAAACATCATCTTAGCCTTAATGGAGATCAGCATGAGTTATTATCATATCTTAATTGAAGTGAACGACCACATCAGTACGATTGAACAGACTCGTGATATCGAACTCTTGAATATTCAAGATATTAGCCCTTATCTCCATGCCATCTTAATTCCCTATTTCAATGAGCAAGAGTTAGAGCTTGAAGATGAAAATCTTGCTTATGATGAAGTATTGCATCTTGAAATCAAACAAACGCTATTGCCCATCGAGCACTTGATTGAAGAAGAACAAAAACAATTACCAAGTGATACTGATGTCACTATCACAGCTTATGAAATCTTTAATGATCGTGATTTAAGCCAAGATGTCACAGCGGTAATTTTTGATATTTTAGAAGCCGTTAAATTAGATGCTGCACCTTAATTAAAAAAGGTCTGCCCATGGGCAGACCTTTTTTAATTATCGAGTTCAAATTTATTTCATCATTTGCTTGGCCTGTTCCTGACGGAACGCACGTAAAATCTGCTGCCCTGCACGTCCAGTCTGGTTTAAACCGAGACGGCTCTGTTCTTGGCGAATGGCCTGACGACTTTTATCGCCAATCAACCCATCGACTGCACCAATATCATAGCCACGCTGCACTAAAAACTGTTGAATTTCACGACGTTCTGCACGGGATGTCCCTGCATCATCGGTTGGCCAAGCGGTTAAAAATGGCGTGCCACCACGTAAACGATCAGATAAATGCGCAATGGCTAAACCATAGCTTTCAGCCGCGTTATAGCTATAAATTGCATCAAAGTTTTTAAATACCAGGAATAATGGACCATTGGCACCCGCTGGTGAAATCAGTCCCGCTGGCGTACTGCCCGATAAATTGCCTTGAATCAATGCAGTGCCATCCGCACGGGTGACCCCTTGCGCAATCCAGCTGTTCAGTGCTTTCTTATTACGACGGCTTTCACCAGAAATTGACATGCCTTGCGGGATTTTAACTTCAAAGCCCCATGGCATACCAGTTTGCCACCCTGCTCGTTTTAGGAAATTAGCGGTTGAAGCTAAGGCATCGGTGGTACTTGAAACCAAATCACGACGACCATCGCCATCGAAATCTACGGCTAAGCGCTCATACGTTGATGGCATAAACTGAGTATGACCAAATGCACCAGCCCATGAACCATAAAGTTGGTCTTGAGTTAAATCACCACGTTGTAAAATACGCATAGTGGCAAAAAACTCGCCACGGAAATAACTTTGACGGCGACCTTCACAGCTCAAAGTACCCAATGCCTGTAATAAAGGATATTTACCCGAAATATCACCATAGTTACTTTCGACGCCCCATACGGCTACAACGGTTTCAGCAGGTACACCATAGGCCTGCTCAACTCGGTTCAAAACGGCACGATGTTGAGTAAGTTTTTGCTGCCCTGCTTGTACACGCTCGTTATCCACAAGGCCAGACAAATAATCCCAGATCGGTGTCGAAAATTCAGGCTGATAATTTAATTTATCAATCACGGAATAATCAGGCGTTAAATTTTGCGTATAGCGATCATAGGTTGCGCCTGATACACCCGATGCGATTGCCTGCGAACGCAAATTGGCAATACAGCCCTGAAAATTAGAATTTGGCGTATAATTACTGCTGGCAACAGTCGCTGTTGTGGCGGGTGTCGAAACTGTTGCACCGTTAATCACAAGCTCGGCATGCGCCTGATTGAAAAAAGTAAATAAGGCAGTGCCTAGAAAAAAAGAAAAATGACGTTTCATGACTAAACCAAAACTTTTGAATTTAAATTTCCTCTCCACCTTAACACGCTATATGAAGATGTATAGTTTGGAAACGTAACTTTGAATTCATTTCTTGGTTTTAAAATTTAAAACACTACTTTTAAATTCATAATTCAGGCTTTATTTTAAATTTAAAAGTTATCAACAAGTCCAATTTAAATTCAAAAATACAATACTGGATAACTCAATACTTTTAAATTTAAAAAACTTATCCACTTTTAAATTCATTTCTTCGAGTTAAACGACAAGTGATTGATTCAAAAAGAACGCCAAGAAAACAATAAACTTTTATTTTTTATATCCTTAATATAGAGAAAATAGATATCCACATCCCATCATTTAAATTTAAAAACCTATTATCGCCTTATTTTTAAATTTAAAATGGGATCTCTATTTTGAATTTAAAATGCAAAATAACTTATCCACTTTCATTTAAATTCAAATAAACGACGCAACTTTAAATTCAAAATACCGGAAACAACTTATCCACAGCACCCTAATGTTTATTTTTTTAAATTTAAAAGTATTCTAGAATTAAAAAAGCGATCCAAAGATCGCTTTTTTAGGCATTGTGGATAAGTTTAGATGCTCATATCATCGGTTAATGCCAATGGAACAGGTAATATTTTCGCCAATTGGCGGCATAAATCGGTTAAATCATCTGAATGATTTGGCATTAAAGTAATATGTCCCAACTTACGGCCAGTACGCTCAGACTTATTATAGAGGTGTAAATGTGCGCCATTCAGTGCCAAAACATCTTCTGACTTGGGATGCTGACCAATAATATTGATCATCACACTTGGGCGAATCACTTCAGTTGCACCCAATGGTAAGCCTGCAACGGCACGGATATGGTTTTCAAATTGCGAGCAAATCGCACCTTCAATCGACCAATGACCTGAGTTATGCACACGACACGCCATTTCATTGGCGCATAAACCTTGTTCCGTCACAAATAGTTCAAGGGTGAGAACACCCACATAATCTAAGTGCTTCAGTAAACGGGTAATATAGTCTTGCGCAACAGGCTGTAAATCAGCGCTATTAGGTGCAGGTATGATTGAGTGCGACAAGATGCCATTATGATGGTGATTCTCAGCCAAAGCCCAAGTTTTTACATCACCATTTTGTCCACGTACCGCAATAATCGATACTTCGCGGCTAAATTTGACAAAACTTTCTGCAACCAAGCTTTTTGCAGGACCTAATTCAGCCCAAGCGGTCTCAATTTGATCTTCAGTGCGTAAAACGAATTGACCTTTACCATCATAACCACCCGTTACCGTTTTCAATACGATGGGTAATCCAAGATCCGATACCGCTTGTTTTAAGCTCTCTAAGCTGTCCACAGCGCGATACGGCGCAACAGGAATGCTCAACTCATCAAACAAACGTTTTTCAGCCAAACGATTTTGTGCAGTTGCCAAAGCAAGGCGAGGAGGGTGCAGGGTTTTGCTTTGTGTCAAAACATCCACATCTGCAACAGGTGTATTTTCGAATTCAAGACTAAATACATCCGCGCTTTCAATAAAATCCTGTAATCCCTGTGCCGCTTGGCTCGAAAAGACTGGACCCAAAATCGCAGCAGGGCAATCTGTTTCTGCTTCAAAGAAGGTGCATTGAATATTCAGTGGTAACGCTGCTTGTGCCATCATCCGGCCTAGCTGCCCACCACCAAAAATACCGATGGTTTTATTCATGTTCAGCCCCGTTACACTTGACCAGGAATGTTATTATTCGACACTTTTTCGGTTTGTGCAGTACGGAAGCCAGTCACATTTTTAGCGATGTCTGGACGAGTTAAACCTAAAATCTGTGCCGCCAGAATTGCAGCATTCGTCGCACCAGCCTGACCAATTGCCAAAGTACCTACGGCGATACCTGCTGGCATTTGTACAATCGAAAGCAATGAATCAACGCCATTCAAAATCGATGATTTCACCGGTACACCCAATACAGGTAAATCAGTTTTAGCAGCACACATACCTGGTAAGTGTGCAGCACCACCGGCACCTGCAATAATTACCTGAATACCACGTTCACGAGCTGTTTCAGCATATTCAAATAAACGATCTGGCGTACGATGCGCAGAAACCACTTCAGCTTCAAAAGGAACACCCAACTGTTTGAGCATGTTAGCGGTATGTTCAAGTGTTGCCCAATCTGATTGAGAACCCATGATAATTCCGACTAAAGGTTGGCTATCTGTTGCGACCGCATTCATTGGCTTTTCCAAAACATGATAAAAATAGACAAGTATCTCGACTTACGCCAAGCACAAGGGAATAAATTGGCAGATATTATAGCGGTTTTTTCAGGCATCCCCAACAAAAGAACACGTTAACTGATACCTCGAAAAATTAGCTTTGATTTCTAAAAACAAAGTAGACGCAACCCATTAAACATAGCATCGCCCAGATGTAATCGAGTTTGAAGGGTTGTTTAAACACAAAAATCATAAAGGGCACAAACACCATTAAGGTCACCACTTCCTGAGTAATTTTCATTTCACCCAGACTCCAGCCATGCTGGTTGAGCAACTTGGTGGCAGGAATCATAAAACTGTATTCCAGTAAGGCAATACACCAGCTAAATAAGATCGCCTGCCAAATGGGCGCATCATGCAGAATTTTCAGATGCCCATACCACGCCAAGGTCATAAAACAGTTGGAAATAATCAACAAACATAACGCTAAAAGAGTAGGGCTCAACATAATGTGCTTTTATCCAGATAAAGGTTGAACAGCAGAGGTGAAATGCTTGTAAAAACGCTGAAATTTTAGCATTCATCCGTGCAATTAGAACTAAACAACAACAACGAATTTTGACTATCTTTTCCATGCAAGCCTTGCTATCGTTGCGTTTGATTTTTATTGATAACGACAATCATACACACGATATCAGTGCTGTATGAAAAGCAGTGGAGAAGGCGCGTTATGCATCTGCATATTTTGGGTATTTGTGGCACATTTATGGGGTCTTTGGCTCTACTCGCACGAGATTTAGGACATAAAGTCACAGGTTCAGATGCCAATGTTTATCCACCAATGTCGACTCAACTTGAAAATGCAGGTATTGAATTGATGCAGGGCTATGACCGTAGCCACTTGCAACCGCATCCTGATCTTGTGATTGTCGGCAATGCCATGAAACGTGGTATTGATGCGATTGAATACATGCTGAATGAAGGTCTGCCTTATATTTCTGGCCCACAATTCTTGGCCGATCATGTGCTCCAAGGCAAACATGTGCTTGGTGTCGCAGGTACACATGGTAAAACCACCACCACCACTATGCTGGCTTGGGTGCTTGATCAAGCAGGTTTAAATCCAGGTTTCTTGATCGGTGGCGTACCGCTTGGTTTTAGTGAAAGTGCACGTTTAGGTGGTGGCAAATATTTCTGTGTAGAAGCAGATGAATATGATTCTGCTTTCTTCGATAAACGTTCTAAGTTTGTTCACTATCACCCTAAAACAGCAATTTTAAATAACCTTGAATTTGACCACGCCGACATTTTTGATGATCTTGCTGCGATTCAAAAACAGTTTCACCATTTAGTCCGTACCATTCCAAGTGAAGGTCGCATTATTGCGCCAATCACTGAAACCAATATTGATGAAGTCTTGGAACAGGGTTGCTGGACGCCTGTGCTTCGTACCAGTCTAGAGCCAAATGACCAAGCCGCGTTATCTGCTGAGTTGATCAGCGCCGATGGCAGTCACTTTAAAGTACTTGAACACGGCAAAGTGATTGGTGAAGTGAAATGGAACATGACAGGGCAACACAGTGTTGCCAATGCTTTAGCAACCATTGCTGCTGCACAACACGTTGGTGTCAGCCTTGAACAAGCCTGTGAAGCTTTATCTAACTTCGGTGGTGTTAAGCGTCGTATGGAGCTGTTAGGCACGGTTCGTGGCATCGAAGTCTATGATGACTTTGCCCATCACCCAACTGCGATTGAAACTACACTCGACGGCGCACGTAAACGTCTAGGCGAACGTAAGCTGTGGGCGATCATTGAACCACGTTCTAACACCATGCGTATGGGCAGCCACAAAGATGGTTTGGCACATTCAGCGCGTTTAGCGGATGAAGTGATTTGGTACCAGCCAGAGGGTTTGGATTGGGATTTACAACCTGTGATCTCAGCTTCAGCAAACAAGGCTGAAGTCAGCCGTTCTTTAGATGACATCATTGCCCGTGTGGTGAATGAAGCAGGTGAGGGCGATGCTGTGGTGATCATGTCCAATGGTGGTTTTGGTGGCTTACACCAAAAGTTGATTACAGCTTTATCTTAGTAAATACAGGTATTGCACAGCCTCATTTATTAGGAAAAAACCTATATATACCCTTTGTATACGCATATCTCACTTTTCAGGGATGAAAAGTAAGCAAAAATCCTTTGTTTGGCAGAGGGTACATCCATGTGACCCCTGCCAAACAGGCGGCATCCATGCCGCCGTCACAATAGTAAATATCAGCAAGAAATTAATTTAATCTGAGTTCGACAATAAAGATGATACGCGTAAACGTCATCCACAACCTGAGCTAACCAAAGCGCTTAAAGCTTTGGGCTAGCGCAAGACAAACAAAGTGCGTAGTTTATTGCTCAAGCAGAGCTTTTACCTTGCGGTACGGCAAAGATTATTAATCTTTGCTATTCGTACCTCAGGTTTTGCCTACTTTTCCCGAAAGACTTACGAAGCTTTAAGCGCTTCTCAGGTCGAGCCTGAACGAAGTTGAAATATATTTCAACTGAAGTGCAAGACGTAGTGGCTTAGTCTAAAATTAAAATGAGACCACAGTAAAACTCCGCTATAACCATTTAAATCAACTCAGTTTATTCACAAGTTTCAACGGCAGAATCTTCATTGCAATCCCCATTGGCAACCACGGCCACTGCGGCACATAAGCCTTCACGGGTTCCTTCTCAATCGCTTTCACCAAAGCCTTACTTCCCGTTTTCTCATCCACTTCAAACGGTAATTTCTTGGCACCCTCATTCAACTCGGTACGAATATAACCCGGGAAAATCGTTGAGACTTTAATTGGCGTATTCAACAACTCAGCACGAATTCCTTCCGCCAAATGCGCCACTGCGGCTTTACTGGCTGCATAAGTCGATAAATGCTTGGGTAAACCACGCATCGCACTCATCGAAGAAATCACCACCAAATGCCCTTTATTTTGTGCTCTAAAGATTTCAACCGCGGCTTCACACTGCGCCAGTGCCGAAATAAAATTGGTTTCAGCAGTAGCACGATTCACCTCAAAATGCCCCTTACCAATACGGCGACCATCACCGACGCCTGCATTGACAATAATTCGGTCAATCGTTCCAAATTCTTGCTGAAAAGCATGGAACACCGTAAACACATCATCATAATGGGTCACATCAAGGATTTTAATCTTGACCTGAATCGAAAACTGGCTTTGCAACTGTTGTTGTAAGGCTTCTAAACGCTCTAAACGTCGTGCACACAGTGCAAGATTGTAGCCTTTGGCAGCAAATTCACGCGCCATACCTGCGCCCAAGCCTGAACTTGCCCCTGTAATTAAAATCGTCTTTGCCATGCCTGCCACCTATTTTTTAAATCCATGTTAAAAGTTCAGCATCACGCGCTTTCAAATAATGATGCTCATTGAAACTGAGTAATTGCAAACGACCATCTGTCCAACGCAACGTGGTAATACTGGCATTGGCAATCGACCAATTCAGTGCAAAAATCTGTTTAGCATCCAGACCTAATACCTGACCGACCGCCACCGAAATCACACCGCCAGAACTAAATACCACCGCCTGACGCGGTTGTGTAGCATCAATCTGCTGGCACAAACTGTGCAAAGCACTTTCTATACGCGATTGAAAGCCCAACCAGGTTTCATGATATTCATGGTCATATTGCTCTCCAATCCAGCGATCAATCGCGCCATCAAAGATTTTGGCCAGATAAGCACGTGGATTGGCCATCAATTCAACATCCTGTTTCAGCAATTCAGGTTGATTAAAACGTGGTTCGTATTGTGCAAACACCTGTTGATGATCAAACTCATTCCATACCGATTCAGTTTGAATCGGTGCATCATGAAAACTTTTTGATAAGGCTAATTGTGCCGTCTGCTGATGGCGTTGCATTGAGCCCGCCACAATCAGCGGCGTTTGCTTCAGGGTCTGTTTAAAAAAATCACCTACAACCTGTGCCTGTTGTTCACCTTTGGCTGAAAGCTGGTCATAACTTGCCGCACCAAATGAGGCTTGCCCATGTCGCACCAAATAAATTGTGGTCATCGTTTTAAAATATCCTGTAGTTTTGCGCCATATTCAGTAATCAATGGTTGCGCTTGCGGATGGTTTTGCACAATCAGTTTTAAGGCCCGAATATGTAAGGCATGAATCATGATCCAGAAATCTTTAAAGGCTGGATTATCGGTTTGCTGATGGTAATAACGATAATAAATCTGTTGTGCAATCACTGCTAAACGGAACAAACCAAACACTTCATAAAATGCCCAGTTGGCAGGCTTTAGACCTGTTTTTTCCAGATAATAATCCACTACTTGTTGTCGTGTCAGCATGCCTTTTAAATTGGTGGGTTGGCGGCGGCTGGATTTCATCAAAGCATCATCATCCTCTTGAATCCAATAGGCGAGAGCACTGCCCAAATCCATCAATGGATCACCCAGTGTCGCCATTTCCCAATCCAGTACCCCAATCACTTGCGTCGGTTGTTGTGGATCTAAAATGACATTATCAAAACGCCAGTCATTATGAATCACGCAGGTTTTAGCATCGGCAGGGATATGTTGCAGCAACCATTCACGCACAAAGGCAAAATCAGGTACATTTGGGGTCAGTGCTTTACTGTAACGCGCATCCCAACCCTCAACCTGACGACGGCAATAGCCTTCGCCTTTACCCAGTTTTTCCAGTTCAGTCCCTTGATAAGGTACCTGATGCAGTTCAATCAATTTATCCAGCACATTCAGACACAGTTGCTGTACCTGCGGCTCATCCAGCTGTAATTCTTTGGGTAAATTGGCACGCGGAATAATGCCCTCGATCCGTTTCATGACATAGAAATCACAGCCAATCACACTCTCGTCCTGACACAGTGCAATCATTTCAGGCAGGACAGGGTAGAACGGCGCAAGATGCTTCTGCACATTGTATTCACGCGCCATATCATGCGCTGATTTGGCTTTGGTCCCTTTCGGTGGACGACGTAAAATCAGGTCTGCATTGTTATACTGCAAACGATAGGTCCAATTCGATGCGCCACCTGAATATTGGGTCACTTGTGCCTGTCCTTGCAGATCCACACCTTGTTTTTTTAACCAGCTTTCAACCGCTGCAATATCTAGTTCTTCACCGTGACGAACCTGTCCACCAATATCAATCATTGTCATTGTTGTATTTTCCTTATCAACGAGCATAGCCACGTTTTTTCAGTTCTAATTTGGCAATCATGCCTTTATGGACTTCATCAGGTCCATCGGCCAAACGTAAACTCCGCGCTTGGTTAAAAAAGGCTGTCAGTGGGGTATCGCGTGAAACGCCTTCACCACCATGAATCTGGATCGCCATATCGACCACATGTTGCAATACGCTCGGTGCCACCACTTTAATCGCAGAAATCTCTGTCAGTGCCGCCATATTGCCCAAAGTATCCATCTTATAAGCAGCATATAGCGTTAATAGGCGCGCTTGATCGATCTGCACACGTGCATCTGCGACGCGCTCTAAATTGCCACCCAATTTCAGGATTTCTTTGCCAAAAGCTTTGCGTGACATGCCTCGATCAATCATCAGCTCCAAGGCTTTTTCTGCCGCACCAATACAACGCATACAATGGTGAATCCGCCCTGGTCCTAAACGACCTTGTGCGATTTCAAAACCTTGGCCAGCACCACCAATAAAGCTGCTGACGGGTACACGCACATGGTCAAAACTAACCTGTCCATGCCCATGCGGCGCATCATAATCACCAAACACAGGCAACATCCGTTCAATTGTTACCCCTTGCGTGTCGATCGGCACCAGCACCATCGAATGTTGATGATGACGGTCTTTGCTTGGATCTGGGGTATAAGCCATAAAGATAATCACTTTGGCATTCGGATCACCCAAACCAGATGACCACCATTTACGGCCATTCAAGACAATCTCATCGCCTTCAATCACTGCCGTGGCTTGCATATTGGTGGCATCACTGGATGCCACCGCAGGTTCAGTCATACAGAATACGGAACGGATTTCGCCAGCGAGCAGGGGCTGCAACCATTGTTGTTTTTGCTGGTCACTGCCATAACGCCATAACACTTCCATATTGCCGCTATCCGGCGCGTTACAGTTAAATACTGTGGGGGCAAGTAAGCTCCGTCCTGTCAGCTCCGCAATATGTGCATATTCCTGAACTGATAAGCCTGCACCGAGCTCTGCATCAGGTAAGAACATATTCCATAAGCCCGCCGCTTTTGCCTTATCTTTTAATTGTTGTAATTGTTCAGGCCATTGCCATTGGGTCCAATCACCATCAACATTGCGATGATGCACTTCATCCCAGAACGCTTTTTCAATCGGTTCTATTTCTTGTTGAATAAAGGCTTTAGTTCGTGCAATAAAGTCCTGTGCGCGTTCAGATAATGCAAACATCATCATTTCCCTCAATCTAAATATGGCGAATATTGATTCGCTGCTTTACATCACCATAAGCGAAAATTTAATATGAATGAAATGATTTAATTTTATGCAAAACTATGAATCAGATTCATAACACTAACCCACTGGAAGTGGCGCATTTTCATCGCATCGATATCAATCTGTATCCTCTTTTTATTGCCATTTTTGAGCAAAAAAGCATTTCCAAAGCCGCACAACTGCTCTGTATCAGCCAATCTGCGGTCAGTCATGCCTTACAGCGCTTACGCACACAACTCGGAGATGATCTATTTGTGCGTAGCGGGCAAAAGATGCTGCCCACGCCCTATGCCGAGCAAATTTATCAGCCGATTCAAACAGCATTACTGGCGATTCAACAGATTGCAGTGCCCCAGCAGGACTTTATGCCGAGCATGCTGCAAAGCCTGAAAATCGCCATTCACGATGAAATCGAACCGATTATTTTCCCGCAACTGGTTCATCATTTTGCCCAATTGAATCTGGATATCCAATTTCTGAGTTCCAAGCTGGATCGTAAAAACATGTTGGCAGATCTCTCCGCCCAACAAATTGATTTTGTGATTGATCTGGTGCAACCGCATCAGGATCATTTACAGTTTGAAAACCTGATAGAAGACCATTTTGTGGTCTGTACCCAACAGCAAGACATGGATTTATCACTGTATTTATCTTCACCGCACATTGGGGTATCGTCACGGCGCACAGGCTTATTACTGGAAGATATTTATCTCAATCGGCAGCAACTGTCACGGCAGATTTTTCTGCGTTGCCAACATTATGCAACGGCACTGCAAGTCTTGGCTCAATATCCGAAGGCGATCTTGACCATTCCGCAAAGTATTCTCAAACATCTGCATTATGCGGAGAATCTGAAGATTCATGCACTGCCCATAGAGCTCTCTAAAATCAATATGGGCATGTATTGGCATGAGCAGGTAAAACATAATTCACGCCATCAATTCTTACGCACAGAAATTCTAAAAATCTTTGCTTAAAACAAGCGAGTGTATCTCGTTTCTCGCTTGTTCTCGCAATCTACCTGATAGCAGTACTTTGATTATGTACTTGCAACCACCTGCTCATCATTACAATTGTTCAAATACAGTTTAGCAATGACAAGACGCAGAATATAAATCACCGCCATCGCAAAAACGATATAACCAATATCGGCAAAAAATAAAGGAATCGCAAAAAGAATCAAAATGGTGATTGGATAGAGCCAACGTCGCCATCCAGATAAATCAAAGGCCTCGTAAAACAACCAAATATAGGTGCTATAAATCGCCAGACAGGCAGCAATCAGCCATCCCATCATTTGGCTGGAAATGTGGGCATGTTGAGTTGAAACATCAACTGCTGCGGCTAAAGCAGCACCTAATACCGCAATACTGATAAAGATAAAAAAATGACCATAGCCCCATAAAAAAGGCTGTACCCCACGACGTTGATGGTGATGATGACTGCGGTCAAAATAGACCCACCACATGGCAAACATCATCAACAGTCCACCAATCACCAAAAAGATTTCTTTGAAATTGACATCATGATTGGAAAAAGCTTCCTGCGTTACGGCAAAACTGCCAATAATCGACTCTCCCAACACGATGATGGTAAGCAAACTGTAACGCTCAACAATATGATGTGGATGCCATGGTGTTACCGCATGCTTCTCAGCATAAAGAGGTACGGCGAGTTCAGCCAAAACCAGAATAAGGAATAGCAGAGGGGTCATGTGAATGGCACTAAAATTGCCGATTAACCATCCCAACTGCACTAAGACAATGCCAACGGCATAGCGATAGGCTGTTACCCTCCGTTCAGGATCATGTTTTGCGACACGGATCCATTGGGTCACCAAAGCCAAACGCATAATCACATAACCAATGATAATCACATCGAAATTATGTTCTTGAAACACTGCGGGGATGCCTGCCGCCATCACCAATGACCCGACGATTTGCACAAAAGTCAGACAGCGATACAGCATGTCATCATTGTCATAGGCTGAGGCAAACCAGGTGAAGTTCATCCATGCCCACCACAAGGCAAAAAACACCATAAAATAGGTCGGTAAAGCATGCCATAAGTGGCCTTCGATGATCGCATGGTGGAGCTGCTGTCCTGCGGTTGCAATCGCAACTACAAAAATCAGGTCAAATAACAATTCTAGGGGTGTCGCGGCTCGGTGAGCTTCGGTTGGATCACGCGGTGCAAGTCGCTTTCTTGGTCTATCTTGAATTTTTGCAGGACTCATCTGTTTTTATTCTCATCACGTTACAAAGCAGTTCGAGTTTAAATTAATCCAAGTTGAGGAATTTTCCTATCTCACCAAGATAAAAAATAATGTTTAAAATTTATGCATGCAAAGTTTGCTTAAATCGATTATTTATGTAATTCTATGCCTATCTTTGGATGTCATCATCCATAACAGAATTTGACAAGGGGAGTAGCCTCCTCCAAGCCTAGGTTGTGAAACTGAACAATTTAGGTGTCAGAGTTTCGTCATTACACTTTGCAAAAAGTCGGACTCTGAGCATCACAAACGATCGTGATGTAGGCAAGACCTTGATCATGTTGAAACAGATGTTTTATTTAATTCATCTGGCAACTGGTCAAGGTTTTTTTATGTCCATTTGCCAGATAGGGAGTTGTGATGGAAACTATCGGTAATTTATGGCTGTACGTTGCGTTCTTCGGAATCGTAACGGTCATGCTACTGGTCGACTTTTTAGGCTTTAAACAAAAACAAAACCAAGATGTACCCATCAGGCAAGCGGCTTACTGGAGTATTGCCTGGGTCACCGTTGCCATGATCTTTGGTGGTGGTTTGTGGTTGTATCTACAACAAACCGTTGGTGCAACCATCGCCAACCAAAAAACCATGGAATACTTTGCGGGTTATTTACTGGAAAAATCGCTGGCAATTGATAACGTCTTTGTCTGGCTGATGATTTTTGCGGCTTTTGCAATCCCTCCTGCATTCCAGCGTAAAATCCTGCTTTACGGCGTACTCGGTGCAATCATTTTAAGAACCATCTTTATCTTTATTGGTGCTTGGTTTGTACAAGAGTTCTCTTGGGTGCTGTATATCTTCGGTGCGTTCCTTGTCTACACAGGCTTTAAGTTCCTGAAAGGGCAGGATGAAGAAGACACCAATATTGAAGATATCAAAATCCTGAAATGGTTACGCAAACACATGCGGATTACCCCACAGTTAGAAGGCAATAAGTTCTTCGTTCGTCAGAACGGTGTGTTATGGGCAACGCCTTTGTTCTTGGTGTTAATCTTGGTAGAAGCGTCTGATGTGATTTTCGCAGTGGATTCTATTCCTGCGATTTTCGCTGTGACCAGTGACCCGTTCATTGTGTTAACCGCAAACTTAATGGCGATTTTAGGCTTACGTGCGATGTTCTTCTTATTGGCAGGTGCTGCAAGCAAAATGCATTACTTACCCTATGGTTTGGGCATCATCTTATTGTTCATTGGTGCAAAAATGTTATTGCTCGATGTATTCCACATGCCAATCTGGATCTCGTTAGGCTTTATCGTACTGGTGTTGAGCATCACCGCTTATCTCTCGTTACGTCATAACAAACGCCAAGAACAATAAACACAAAGCATTTCAAAAGGGTCTTCAATGAAGGCCCTTTTTTATTGGAGCATCATCAACTAATTGCAATTTAGGCCATTGCTGTAACCACTGTTTCGACTCAAGCCGGTGTTTAAATGTGTCATAGCTGACCAATGCCGGATTCCAACGCAATCTCAGTGCAAATAAATCAAGCAGGCCAAAGGGTGCGATCAGCTCCATTTCTCCAGCGCAATTTAACCTGAGCGCAATCGCCGTTGCTGTGTCTGGCCATAGCGACAAGGCATGTTCAAGCGATACTAGAGGTTGAATGTTTGCTGCATTGTCCTGACGATACCAAGTATGTACCAAGGCCTGATTCACCACATCCCATTGTTGTTCAGGAAAGATACGCTCTAAATCTTGCTGTAACTGTTTTTGCAAACGCTCATCTGTTTGCATTGCATCATGATAAATCACATCTATATCGCAATTGTTCAAGTTAAAGCTTTGACCATGTAAATGTGCCCATACGGTATTCCGAAGCACACCCGCACTTAAATAAGCTGCAGGATGTAATCGAGCCAATTGCTGCAACATCCCATACAAGGCAGGGGACTGCATAATCAGATCAAACAGTCTGCTTCGATTGCTTTGCTCTGTCTCTGCGTTTCCCCCAGATAAGGCATACATTTCAATTTCCCCAAACTGAGTTGCTTTAAATTATGAGTCACATTTATATACCTTTTAAGCCGACGAATTAGACGAATAATCCAGTAACTTTGGCAAAATCAGGTACAATCAACCGAAAAAAGTAAAATTGTAGGTTGTTATGACTTTGGCTACTCCAATCACGGTGATTCGTGGTCGCTTCTTAGATATTCAAAAAACCGTTTCCCAAGCTGCTGAAATTGCCGATCAAGTGCGCTATCTCGAAGATGGTGTCATGATCACTGAACAGGGCAAAATTCGCTGGTTTGGCACGTGGAACGACGCTCAAGCCCATCTTCCTGCAAACGTTGAAATTCAGCATTATCCAGAACAGTTGATCATTCCGGGCATGATCGATACCCATATTCACTTTCCACAAACCGAAATGGTCGGGGCCTACGGCGAGCAACTTTTAAGCTGGTTAAATACCTATACCTTCCCAACCGAAATCCAGTTCAAAGACCAAGCCTATGCGACAGAAATTGCGCAATTCTTTGTCAATGAACTACTCAAAAATGGCACCACCACAGCATTGGTATTCTGTACGGTACATCCTGAATCGGTGGATGCCTTATTTGAGGCCGCAGCACAGCACCAGATGCGTTTAATCGCGGGTAAAGTCATGATGGATCGTCATGCACCCGAAGCCTTGTGTGACACCGCAGATAGCGGCTATAACGATTCTAAAGCATTAATTGAGAAGTGGCATGGCCAAGGTCGTGCACTGTATGCAATTACCCCACGTTTTGCGCCGACCTCTACCCCAGAACAACTCGAAAAAGCAGGCCAACTCAAAGCACAATTCCCAGATGTCTATGTACATACCCATTTGAGTGAAAATAAAGATGAGATTGCTTGGGTCAAAGATTTGTTCCCTGAGCAAAAGAGTTATCTGGATGTCTATCATCACTATGGCTTAACTGGCCAGCGCTCAGTATTCGCACACTGCGTGCATTTAGAAGATGCTGAATGGAAATGCATGCATGAAACTGATTCTGCAATTGCCTTCTGTCCAACTTCAAATCTATTCTTGGGTAGCGGTTTATTCCCATTGAATAAAACTTGGCAACAACAGGTTAAAGTCGGCCTTGGCACCGACGTTGGGGCAGGGACCTCGTTTAGCTTATTGCAAACCGTCAATGAAGCATACAAGGTTCAACAGCTACAAGGTGATAAGCTGTCGGCATTTGAGTCGCTCTATCATGCAACCTTAGGCGGAGCAAAAGCCTTGCATCTGGATGACAAGCTCGGTAATTTCAATCTCGGTAAAGAAGCTGATTTTGTGGTACTGAACCTGAAACCGACCGCATTGCAGCAACTGCGTCAGTCCCGTTCAAAATCGGTTGATGACAGCCTATTCGCCTTATTCACCATGGGCGATGACCGAAATATTGAGGCAACCTATATCTATGGACAAAAAGCCTACAGCCAAAGCGAAACGTTTAAATAAACAAAAACTTGGGTGGATCATATTGGCCATTGGATGTGCGGTTCTGTTAAAACGTGACCGTGCATCTGCTCAAAATGAAACATATTCTTCATCATCAAAAGGTGCATGAAAGGTGATTTTGTTTTAAAATTGGCGGATTAGCTCAAGATTTCGAGGTGTTGCAGGTCAACACCTTTTTTATTTTCCCGTTTTTAAGTTTTAGGAATCTACCGATGACCATTGCAATGCGCATTATGATTTCAAGTGAAGAGATTCAAGCCAAAGTTAAAGAACTGGGCGAAAAGATCAATGCACACTATGCTCAAAGTGATAAAGAACTGGTATTGATTGGCCTGTTACGTGGTTCAGTTATTTTTATGGCCGACCTATGCCGTGCCATTGAAAAGCCACACGAACTCGATTTTATGACTGTTTCTAGCTACGTCAATGGCACCACTGTTTCATCAAGAGACGTCAAGATCCTAAAAGATCTGGATGGTGAAATTCACGGTAAAGATGTACTGGTGGTGGAAGACATTATCGACTCTGGCAACACTTTAAGTAAAGTGGTTGAAATGCTGAAAACACGTAACCCGAACTCGATTGAACTGTGTACTCTGGTCAGTAAACCATCACGCCGTGAAATTCCGTTAGAAGTTAAATTTCTCGGTTTTGAAGTCGAAGATCGCTTTATTGTTGGTTATGGTTTGGATTTCGATCAAAAATACCGTCACCTCCCATTTATTGGTGAAATCGGTCTTTAATGACTCAACCTTACTGGCATTGCATCAATACCGATGACAACTGTCATGGGCTGATCATAATGCTGACTCAGGTGCCTTAGGGCACCTTTTTTATGTTTTCTTATTAAACAAAGCCTGCTAAAGAATGCACAAAAATACGACATAAATAGGCAATCCACTACAGACAAAGTAGGCTCTAATCAAGCAGGATAATAAGAAATACCGCTTTTAAAACAAGGAGAAAAGATAATGTGGTCTCTGATTGTAGCCATTGTTGTTGGTTTTTTTGCTGGTTTAATTGCACGCGCAATACATCCAGGTGATGACAAAGCTGGCTTTATTGTCACGACCTTATTGGGTATCGCAGGTTCATTACTCGCCACTTACGGTGGACGTTTACTTGGCTTATATGCTGAAAATTCGGCAGCAGGTTTTATTGCGTCTGTTCTGGGTGCAGTGATTATTTTATTCCTTTATAAACTCATCACCAAAAAAAGTTAAATCCCTTCTGAAAGCTCCCCATTCATTTTAATCAATGATTGGGGAGTTTTTTCATTAGAGTCCGAGCTCTTTCCAAATCATCTGAATTTCTTCAGCACTGCGTCCACCGACCATTTTCAAACCATTTGAGAAAATCAAGGTTGGTGTGGCATCCACAGCAAGTTTACGACCGAGTTCAAGGTTACGCTCAATCGGGTTGGCACAACTTTTTTCTTTCGGTTGCAGATTCTTTTGTAGCAAATTTTTCCATGCATAGGCAGGATTGGCATCACACCAAACCGATTTTGACACCGCAATCGATTGTGGTTTTAAAGCATAGATAAAGGTATAAATCGTCACATCGGTCAGCTTGTCCAGTTCAGCTTCTAATTTTTTGCAATATGAACAATTTGGGTCCGAAAACACCACTAACTCACGCTTACCATTGCCTTTAACCGTTTTAATCGCATCCTTAAAAGGCAGTTGTTTCCAGTCAATTGAATTTTGTTGGATCACTAAATCCTTGGTGAGGTTCTTTTGATCTTTTAGGCGCACCATAGAACCCACAAACATATGTTGTGCACTTTCATCCAAATAAATAATCTGATTATCCAGACTGGCACTATATAAACCCGTCATTTCTGTAGGTTGGATGTTGCTGACTTGGATATTGGGATATTGCTTATTTAAATTGCTTTTTAAGCTGTCTACGTTGGCAAAACTCATCGCTGACATACAGCTCAATAATGAGAACATCCCAATTTTTTTTAACATGTCTGACACTCAATTCAAAAATCAGCGGCTATTGTAATCAGTCTCAAGCCGTTCAACAGCCAAGCTTACTCAGTAACAACCAAAACTCTACCAATTCATGCGATGTTTCACGTGGAACATCCGTTTATTCTGTTCACATTCACCCATACACATGCTGCAAGCGATCGATTCAGTAAAAAACTGACAATTTAGGTCCATCACATTGATAATTATTTAATATTTTTAAAAAAGTACATAGATCAATACCTCGCTTTTTGGAATAATTCGCATCATTCAGCAGCACAGTGAAAATGATGGAATAAAATGGCCTAAATCGAGTCGCCTTGATCTATCATTATTCATTTTCAAGAAACAAAAAAATGTTTCCCTATCGGGATGATTATCATCGTATTACAGCAATGAACTTCGCTTCATTGTAAAAAATTTAGGTAGCTCAATGTATAACGCGGAACTATTAGAAGAAGCCAAAACCTTTATGTTTCATATGCTTAGCAAAGTAGTGGAATATGGGGGGTCCGATTTATTTATCACCGCTGATTTTCCACCGAGCATTAAATTGCAAGGCCTGATGCGTCCATTGGGGCAACAGGCACTTACCGCAGATAAAACCAAGCTATTTGCCTATAGTTTGATGAATGAAAAACAGCGCCAAGAATTTGAAACAGAATGGGAATGTAATTTCGCAATCAATGTGCCCAATGTTTCCCGTTTCCGTGTCAACGTATTTAAACAACAGCTGCAAATCGGCATGGTGATTCGTACCATTACCTCAGAAATTCCAACCTTCCAAAAGCTGAAACTGCCAGAATCTCTGAAAAATGTGATTATGGAAAAGCGTGGTCTGGTGTTGGTTGTTGGGGGGACAGGCTCAGGCAAATCCACCTCTTTGGCGGCCATGATTGACCATCGTAATGAAAACTCAGCGGGGCATATCATTACTGTTGAAGACCCAGTGGAATATGTGCATAAACACAAAAAATCGATGATTACCCATCGTGAAGTAGGGGTTGATTGTCATTCATGGCACCACGCCTTGAAAAACACACTACGTCAGGCACCTGATGTGATTCTGATTGGTGAAATCCGTGATACTGAAACCATGGAACACGCGATTGCCTTTGCGGAAACAGGACATCTTTGCTTAGGTACTTTACACGCCAATAATGCCAACCAAGCACTGGATCGAATTATTAACTTTTTCCCAGAAGAGCGTCGCAATCAATTGCTGATGGATCTTTCATCCAATATGAAAGGGATTATTTCGCAACGTCTGGTTCGTACCCAAGATGGCAAAGGTCGTCGTGCTGCAATTGAAATTTTATTGAATACCCCATTGATTGCCGACAATATTCTCAAAGGACAGTTCCACGCACTGAAAGAGATTATGAGCAAATCGCGTGAGCTAGGCATGCAAACCTTCGACCAAGCCTTATTTGAGCTGTATAACGAAGGCGCGATTAGCTATGATGAAGCCTTACGCAATGCCGATTCAGTCAATGAATTGCGTTTACAGATCAAGCTGAAAAGTACTCGCCAAGAAGGCGCACCCGTTGCAATGATGACTGCGTTAAATGTGGTACAAGAAGAAAAGCCTGAAGAAGAGCAACAAACTGAAGATCAGTGATAGAAAAAATGGCTTGGATTGCAACACAATCCAAGCCATTAATATTTGATTTAATTCATTATTTTCCAATACAGAACGAACCAAAAATCTTACCAAGCAAATCATCGGCACTGAAATCACCGGTGATTTCACCTAATGCATTCTGCGCCAAACGCAACGACTCGGCCACCAGCTCACCAGCGTTAAACACCACCAACTGCTCACGCGCCTCAGACAAGTAGCGCTGAGTACGCTTCATTGCGTCTAAATGACGTGTTCGGGCGATAAAGGTGTCTTCCTCGGGTTGGAAGCCTGCATGCGTTGTAATCGCATCTATGAGCGCCTGAACACCCATATCCTGTTTGGCTGAGACACGGATATGACGGAAACCCTGATAATCGGTCATTTCGGCTTGTTGTCCAGTTAAATCGCATTTATTGCCAATCAATAACAAACGTTTTGGTTCCAGATGATCAGCAAAATACTCATGTGCCAACTGTAATGGTTCATCGCCCTGATTTAAGTCATACACCAACAGCAATAAATCTGCCTGTTCAATTTCCTTTATCGCACGACGAATCCCTTCCTGCTCCACAATATCGCCCGTCTCACGTAAACCAGCAGTGTCAGTTAAGGTGATCGGCAAGCCATTTAAACTGATCTTTTCATGCAGCACATCTCGAGTGGTTCCTGCAATATCGGTCACAATGGCACGTTCATGACCTGCCAGTGCATTTAACAGGCTCGATTTACCCGCGTTCGGCTTACCCGCAATCACCACTTGTAAACCTTCACGTAGCAATTGGCCTTGCCGCGCAGACTGCTGTACCGCTTGAACCGAGTCTTGTACATCGTCCAACAAGGCCAAAATCTTGCCGTCAGCCAAGAAGTCAATTTCTTCTTCTGGGAAATCAATCGCGGCTTCAACATGCAGACGTAAGTGAATCAGCTTTTCTAAAACCGTATTAATTTTGGTTGAAAATGCACCTTGTAAAGAACGAACCGCCGAACGTGCTGCTGCCTGTGATGTCGCATCAATCAAATCGGCAATTGCTTCTGCTTGCACCAGATCCATTTTGCCATTTTCAAAGGCACGCATGGAAAACTCACCCGCCTTTGCAGCAGTTGCGCCCAAATCCAGTAAACGTGCTAACAGGGCATTTTGAATGACTGGACCACCATGACCTTGTAGTTCCACCACATCTTCCCCGGTAAAGGAATGCGGGTTTGGAAAACACAATACAATGCCTTCATCCATCACCGAGCCATCGGCATCACAAAACTGACGGAAACCTGCCATGCGTGCCGCAGGGAGCTTTTTCTGGGTCAGTTGCTCTGCTATTGCATAAGCTTTTGGTCCAGAGAGTCGAATCACCCCCACACCACCACGACCTAATGGGGTAGCAATCGCAGCAATTGTGGTTTGATGTTGCATGTTAAATTCACCTAAAAAACGCAAGGGTTGTTGGGTTCAACCGCTAAATACAGACAAAGAAAAATCCGCCTAAGATTACCATCTTAAGCGGATTTATTCAGTAAAAGTTCGAACTTAAGCGCTCGGCTCAACCTTGTTGAGACGGTCTTTTTCGACACCTTTGTTAATAAACCATTGTTGCAAAATGGTAATACTGTTGTTGACGATCCAGTAAAGCACTAAGCCCGCAGGGAAGAACAACATGAATACCGTAAACATGATTGGCATGATACGGAACACTTTTGCCTGCATTGGATCAGTCGGTTGTGGGTTCAACATTTGCTGAACGAACATGGTCACACCCATGATCAACGGCAAGATAAACCATGGATCCATCGCAGATAAATCTTGAATCCAACCTAACCACGGTGCATGACGGAGTTCAACAGATTCCATCAATACCCAATACAAGGCTAAGAAAATCGGCATTTGTAACAGCAATGGCAAGCAACCAGACAATGGGTTGACTTGTTCACGCTTGTATAACGCCATCATTTCTTGCGAGAAACGCATGCGGTCTTCACCAAATTCTTCTTTCATGCGTTGCATTTCTGGTGCAATCACACGCATTTTCGCCATCGAACGATAACTTTTTGAAGAAAGTGGCCATAAAATCAACTTCACCAAGATCGTCAATAAGATAATTGACCAGCCCCAGTTACCAATAATGTTATGGAAGAATTGCAAGCCCAAGAACAATAATTTCGCAATTGGCCATAACCAACCATAATCAACAGTTTGGTTTAAGCCAGCAGCTAAGTCTTTGAGTTCAGATTGGATTTTTGGACCTGAATACAGTTTAGCATCCACTTCCATTGATGTACCTGCAGGTACATTAATCACTGGAGAAGTGAAGCCCATGATATTCATGCCGTCCGTAGACTGACGTGACTCTAATTTTGCATTATATGGCTGACCATCGGCCTGAGTGAGTTTTAAGTTCCCAGGAATCCATGCGCTCACAAAATAATGCTGAACCATGGCAACCCAGCCGCCTTTGGCTTCAACATTTAATTTTTCGTCATTAAAGTTGGTAAATTTTAACTTGTTATAATGCGCATCTGGTGTACCCCAAGCGCCACCAAGATAAGTACCCAAGGTGAAAATACCTTGTGAAGACTTACCTGGGTCATCCGAATTATCACGCTTTAATTGACCAAACATTTGACCTTGCCAGCTTTGCTGACTGCGGTTAATGACTTGATGTTTAACGGTAATTGGGTAATCGCCTTGCGTGAAGGTGAACGATTTGATCACTTCCACACCTTCAGGTGTTTTAAATACCAACGGCACAGTCAACACTTGCTGTGTTTTACCATCTTTCGACGCAACGCTTTTCGCATCTGCCAACGTGTATGCTGTTTTTTCAACATCATACATTGGACGACCGCCACGGCTGCTATCTGGTCCATTTAAACCAATTAAACCAGATTGAGCGACGTAAGTACGTTTCGCATCGCTTTCCAGCATGACAAACGGTTTGTCGCTGTCTTTGCTTTCATCATGGCTTAACAATTCAATACGGACAATATCACCACCTTTTGGATTGATCCACAGGTGATAAAGATCAGTTTGTACTGAAATCAGTTGCTGACTCACAGATGTATTATGTTCTGTGGCTTGTGATGCAGTCACATTTGCTTGTGGCAAGTCTGAAGCCGCTGTTGCATTTTGAGCATTTGGCAAATCTGCAGATACTTCATGTGCAGTCACAGCAGCCGCTTGTTGTTGCGGTGCTGGTGCAGCATGACCATAATCTTTTTGCCAAGCCAAAATAAGCAAATATGCGGTAACAAACATGGCTCCAAGAATTGCAAATCTGGCCCATTGTTGCATATCTATAATCCCAAATGGTTAGAGAGATTTTGCTTGAATAAACGATCACGAAAGGGTACAGCAACGTGATGCATTTGAGAATCTATTTGATGAAACGAAATAAAACGAAGTGCTTTACGAGGCACTGGATCATAGCCTGACCCACCCCAAGGATGACAACGGCAAATTCGCTTAGTCGATAACCATACACCTTTGACCGCGCCATGTGTCTGCAAGGCTTCGATTGCATATTGCGAACAAGTGGGAATATAGCGACAACGAGGACCCAATAATGGACTAATTGCGATTTGGTAACATCTTATCAACCAATGCAGTAAACGTACCATTGGAGATCTCTAATTTTGGAGGGATGTCACAACGACTTTGGAATGCTTCTTTGCTAAGCGTTGTAATTTTTGCCAAGCAAAATCTAATTGTTGATGTAATTCTTGATTTGCGATTGCTTCTATACCTACTTTAGGCATCACCACAATATCGATATCAGCATTAAATTGCGCTTGATGTAAACGAAAGCTCTCCCGAGCAAGACGTTTTATTCGATTTCGTTCATGTGCACGACGCACCTTTTTTTTAGCAACGACAATACCCAAACGGCTTTTCGGCTGTTCGGTTAATTTTGCTAAAAAAAGGAAATGGGGCTGATGCACTTTAAAAAGCGCACCATCAAATACACTTTTATAATCAGCGGCACAACGAATACGAGATTCAGTGCCGAAACTGTAAAGTGTCATCACCCAAGTCTGGTCAGCTTAACAGTATTAAACAGTTAAGCTATGACGACCTTTTGCACGACGACGAGCTAAAACTTGACGACCTGCTTTAGTAGCCATACGAGCGCGGAAACCATGAACGCGTTTACGCTTTAATTCAGATGGTTGGAAAGTACGTTTCATTTCGAAACTCCAAAATGATCTTTCTATAAAGGTCCGCGATTTTATTGCGCAATGTTTACGCTGTCAATGAAAAATCAAAAACTTTACATTTTCTTTGTTCTGTTTTGAAGCAATAAAACTGCTCGAAGTTATATGCTTTTATTGAAAACAAAAAATATACACAAGCTATCTATTTAAATAATATCAGTATTCGTCTATATTCACAGCTTACAAACAAGCTTATCAACAATCCATCTTCTGATTTAAATTTAATTCTTGGATTTTGAATTTAAATTTCGATATGCTCAGTTATCCACATTTCGAGTGAACCCTATAAGTAAATTCAAATTTTAAAATTTAAATTTATTCTTATTAGGGCGCATTTATTCTGTGGAAAGTGGTGTTTTTTTATTAATAAACATAAAGCTATGCTGTGGATAAGCATGTTTTTATCAATTTTATAGTTTGTGGATAACTTTGAGCTTAAAACTATCCACAGCTTGTGCAAAAAGTTATGCACATGTGGTTTTGAATTTAAATTTATAAACGAATGCTGTCTTTTTCAGCAAAAGTCCCATAAATTGTCCTGACAGATGTGGATAACTTGGTTAGAATGGCGACCCCTTTGAAAGATGAGGGGTGACGGTTTTTTATTTTTGAATTTAAAAAATGGATATATAGGGGATGCACATGCTCTGGACAGACTGCTTAACTCGCTTGCGACAAGAGCTATCTGATAACGTCTTTGCGATGTGGATTCGTCCTTTGGTTGCTGAAGAGGTTGATGGTGTGATGCGTTTATACGCACCGAACCCCTATTGGACGCGTTATATTCAAGATAACCATTTAGAACTGATCTCTATTCTTGCGGAACAATTGTCGGAAGGCCGAGTTCGTCAGGTTGAAATTCTGGTTGATTCACGTCCTGGGACAATTTTGTCTTCTAATGAGCAACCTGCAACCACAACAGCAGCGTTGAGTAGTGCACCTGTTGCTGTTCCAACAAAAGTAAAAAAAGAATCTGACTTGGTTCAACCCAGTCAAAATGTCACTAAAATACCGAAGAAAAGACAACTCAATCCATTATTTACCTTCTCTTTGTTTGTTGAAGGCCGTTCTAACCAAATGGCTGCTGAAACCTGCCGTAAAGTTTTAACGCAGTTAGGTGCTTCGCAACACAACCCTTTATTTTTGTATGGCCCAACAGGTCTGGGTAAAACCCATTTAATGCAGGCCGTGGGCAATGCGCTATTACAAGCCAAGCCAAATGCACGTGTGATGTATATGACTTCGGAAAGTTTCGTACAGGACTTTGTCAGTTCATTACAAAAAGGTAAGGTTGAAGAATTTAAGAAAAATTGTCGTTCTTTAGATTTATTGTTGGTGGATGATATTCATTTGCTCGCAGGAAAAGAAGCAAGTCTTGTTGAATTCTTCTATACATTCAATGCTTTATTGGATGAATCTAAACAAATTATTTTAACCTCAGATCGTTATCCAAAAGAATTGACTGAACTTGATCCACGTTTAGTTTCTCGCTTTTCATGGGGTTTATCTGTGGGGGTTGAACCACCAGATATCGAAACCCGTATCGAGATTTTGCTGAAAAAAGCTGAAAATAGTGGTGTTGATTTACCAAGAAACTGTGCTTTGTTTATTGCACAACAAGTGGTTGCCAATGTGCGAGAGCTTGAAGGTGCTCTGAATAAAGTGGTCGCGATTTCACGTTTCAAAGGTACCGTCATTGACCTAGATGTCGTACGTGAGTCGTTAAAAGATGTTTTGGCGATTCGTGCACGTACCATTAGCGTGGAAAATATCCAGCGGGTGGTGAGTGAATACTTCCGAATTCCATTAAAAGAATTGATTGGTCCAAAACGTACCCGTATTTATGCACGCCCACGTCAATTGGCCATGGGTTTGGCACGTGAATTAACTGGGGATAGTTTCCCAGAAATTGGCATGGCTTTTGGTGGTCGTGACCACAGTACCGTGATGCATGCCTGTGAAAAAGTGGTCAGCTTGCGTGAAGAAGACCCTATTTTTAATGAAGACTATAAAAATTTACTGCGCTTGTTACAAAGTTAATCTATTTTTCAGAGTTGCAAACTATTTTTAAGTGCAGCATAGTACACTGCTAACATTCATATCGACTTCTGTTGTAAGAGGAATAAAATCGTGCGTTTGAAAATCGCTAAAGAAAGTTTAGTCAATGTTTTATCCCATGTGGTGGGGGCTGTTGAACGCCGTCATACCTTGAATATTCTTTCAAACGTTAAAATTCAAACCACACAACAGGCTTTAACCATTACAGGTTCTGACTTGGAAGTTGAATTGGTTGCCAGCACTACGTTAGCAGAAGGTGCTTGTTTGGAAGCGGGTGAAACCACGGTTCCTGCACGTAAACTGGTCGAAATTTGTAAATCTCTTCCGACAGCAGCCTTGATTGATCTACAAATTACTGAAGATCAACGTTGTATTTTAAAATCGGGCAATAGCCGTTTCGTTTTGGGTACACTTCCTGCGGAAGATTATCCATTGTTAACTACTGAAAATAGTCAGGGTACACAAGTTCAGGTCACGCAGCGTGAATTGAAGCGATTATTTGAAAAAACAGCTTTTGCTATGGCTGTACAAGATGTCCGTTTTTACCTGACGGGTACATTGTTGGAAATTGATCAAAATCAATTACGTACAGTAACTACTGATGGACATCGTTTAGCCTTGTGTGAGGTGTTGGCTTCTTCAACAGCAGCAGCGCCGATGCAGGCCATTGTTCCGCGTAAAGCCGTAGGTGAATTACAACGTTTACTGAGTCTTGAAGATGAGCAATTGACCTTATTGATTGGGCGTGAATTGTTGAACGTCACCATTAATACGCCAAGCCGTGATAAAGAGCAGGGTGATATTACGGTTCGTTTCACGACGAAGTTAATTGATGGGAAGTTCCCTGATTATCGCCGTGTCATTCCAAAAAATGGTGATAAGCATGTGTTTATTGCACATGATGTGTTTAAACAGTCGTTGCAGCGTGTTGCTATTTTAAGTAATGAAAAACTTCGTGGTGTTTTCTTGAATTTTAATCAAGATTCATTACAGTTACGTGCCAATAACCCAGAACAGGATGAAGCGGTAGAAGATATTGCAATTCAATATCAAGATGCACCCTTAGAAATGTCATTTAATGCACAATATATTCTTGAGGTGCTGGGTGTACTGGATGGTGATGACGTGAAAATGAGCATGAGCGAAGCCAATCAGTCGGTGCTTGTTCAAGATCCAGCCCATCCAGATCAAACCTATGTCGTGATGCCAATGCGAGTTTAATGGCGAGATTTGAGTTTTAAAGCATGCAAATCACGCGTTTAAATATCGAACGTGTACGTAATTTAAAGACGGTTGCACTCCATGAGTTGCAACCGTTTAATATTTTTTACGGCGCAAATGGTTCTGGAAAAACTTCAGTTCTCGAGTCCATACATTTACTGGCAACAGGTCGTTCATTTCGCACCCATATTCCAAAACATTACATCCAATATGACGCTGGGGATGCAATTGTGTTTGCGCAATCTGCCAGTGAGCGTATTGGTATGCAAAAGTTGGCTTCGGGCGAACAGGTGATTAAGGTCAATGGCGATACTATTGCGACTCAAGGTCAACTGGCAAAATTATTGCCTTTACAGCATATCGATCCACAGAGTACCGATATTATTGACCATGGTGCAAAGCCTCGGCGACAGTTATTAGATTGGTTAATGTTCCACGTGGAACCTGAGTTTTATTTTGCATGGCAATATTATTCTCGGGCACTCAAACAACGCAATAGTTTGCTCAAGACACGGCGCAATCTGACTTTGGCTGATTTAGAGCCTTGGAATAAAATGCTCAGTGATTATGGTGAAATGCTGCATTCACAACGGGTCAGTATTGTTGAGCAATGGAACCAATTTTTCCATGAAGATTTAAAGCAGCTTCTACCTAATCTTGAAATTGAACTGGAATACAATCCGGGTTTTCATTCTGAGCAAGGTCTATTGCAGGACTTGGTTCAGCAGCATCAAAAAGACCTCGATCGACGTTATACCGAGTATGGTCCGCATCGCGCTGATTTACGTTTAAAAACGCCGTTTGGTAATGCAGATGATGTGCTCTCTCGCGGGCAAAAAAAGTTGTTAATCATGGCATTAAAACTGTCACAAATTGCAATGCTACATGCGAGTAATAAGGAAACTGTGGTATTATTAGATGATCTGACAGCAGAGTTAGATGAGACTGCACAACAACGTTTAATTGAGCGATTGAGTCAGTTGGGAAGTCAAGTTTTTATGACCACCTTAGACCATGCGTCGGTATTAAAACACTTACAGGATTTGTCGATTTCTTTTCAATTATTCCACGTTGTTCACGGTCAAGTCAGTCTTGCTGCGCCATAATTTTATTTTTCATCTTTCAATAGATCAATATTACTAGGGAGTAACCATGAGTTCAGAGTCTCAATCAGTCTCTCAAACAGAACAAACAAATGAAAAGGCTTATGATTCCTCTAGTATTAAAGTATTACGTGGATTAGATGCGGTTCGTAAACGTCCTGGCATGTATATCGGTGACACCGATGATGGGACAGGTCTACACCATATGGTGTTTGAGGTGGTGGATAATGCCATCGATGAAGCTTTAGCAGGACACTGTGACGAGATTATCGTGACGATTCATGAAGATGAATCGGTGAGTGTCTCGGATAATGGTCGTGGAATTCCAACCGATATTCACCCAGAAGAAGGGGTGTCGGCGGCAGAGGTGATTCTGACGATCCTGCATGCAGGCGGTAAATTCGATGACAACAGTTATAAGGTGTCGGGTGGTTTACACGGTGTAGGTGTCTCAGTTGTAAATGCCCTATCTAAAAAATTGCATTTGACCATTCACCGTGCTGGCCAAATCCATGAACAAGAATACGCGCATGGTGATCCACAATATTCATTAAAAGTTGTAGGTGAAACAGATACATCGGGTACAACGGTTCGTTTCTGGCCGAGTGAACTCACCTTTAGCCAAACCATTTTTAATGTCGATATTTTGGCTCGCCGTTTAAGAGAACTGTCTTTTCTAAACGCAGGCGTGCGAATTGTATTGCGTGATGAACGTGTAAACTTCGAACATGTTTATGATTATGAAGGCGGTTTATCTGAATTCGTTAAATACATTAACGAAGGTAAAACCCATTTAAATGAGATTTTCCATTTCACCGCTGATACGGATAGTGGTATTGCCGTTGAAGTTGCATTGCAATGGAATGAGAGTTACCAAGAAAACGTTCGTTGCTTTACCAATAATATTCCACAAAAAGATGGTGGTACACACCTTGCAGGTTTTCGTGCTGCGTTAACTCGTGGTTTAAACCAATATCTTGAAAGTGAAAATATTCTTAAGAAAGAAAAAGTTGCTGTCACAGGTGATGATGCGCGTGAAGGCTTAACTGCAATTATTTCAGTGAAAGTGCCAGATCCAAAATTCTCATCACAAACCAAAGAAAAATTGGTGTCGAGTGAAGTGAAACCTGCAGTAGAGCAGGCAATGAACAAAGAGTTTTCAGCTTATTTGCTGGAAAATCCACAAGCCGCAAAATCGATTGCAGGCAAGATTATTGATGCAGCACGTGCGCGTGACGCAGCACGTAAAGCACGTGAAATGACCCGTCGTAAGAGTGCTTTGGATATCGCAGGTTTACCGGGTAAATTGGCAGACTGTCAGGAAAAAGATCCTGCATTGTCTGAACTGTATCTGGTCGAGGGTGACTCTGCGGGCGGTAGTGCCAAACAAGGTCGTAACCGTAAAATGCAGGCAATTTTACCGTTGAAAGGTAAAATTCTAAACGTAGAACGTGCGCGCTTTGACAAGATGATTTCAAGCCAAGAAGTCGGTACTTTAATTACCGCTTTGGGCTGTGGTATTGGTCGGGAAGAATATAATCCAGACAAATTACGTTATCACAAAATCATCATCATGACCGATGCGGACGTGGATGGTTCACATATTCGTACTTTGTTATTGACCTTCTTCTTCCGTCAAATGCCAGAATTGGTTGAGCGTGGCTATATCTATATTGCACAGCCGCCATTGTATAAGTTGAAGAAAGGTAAGCATGAGCAGTACATGAAAGACAATGATGCACTGGAAACCTTCTTGATTTCCAATGCGATTGATGAACTTGCATTACATGTCAGCGCTGAGGCACCTGCGATTAATGGGGCTGCATTAGCCAGTGTTATTGCCGACTATCAAGTGTCACAAAAAAGCTTACAACGCCTGACTCAACGTTATCCTGCAAGTTTGTTAGATGGTTTACTTGAGCTTGATGCATTTAAAACAGATCACAACCATGAACGCGAGTATGTTGAAACATGGGCTGAGCAATTACGTGTTGCAATTGAAAAATTACAACCAAGCCTACGTCCCGAGATTACATTAGAAGCGTTTGAGCGTGAAAATGCGCAGGGCGAGAAATCAGCACATTATTGGCCACGCGTCACCGTCTACGTGCATAACTTACCGCATTCATATCTATTAGATGCTGGTCTGTTAAATTCTGCTGAGTATGCGCGTTTACTGAAGAACTCGAAGAGCTGGTTCAAGTTGCTGGAAGATGGGGCTTATCTGCAAAAAGGTGATCGCCGTATTCAGGTCACGAGCTTCCATCAAGTATGGCAGCACATTTTACAAGACTCACGTCGCGGTATGATGATCCAACGTTATAAAGGTTTGGGTGAGATGAACGCAGAGCAGCTTTGGGAAACCACGATGGATCCTGAAAACCGTAATATGTTGCAAGTGACCATTGATGATGCGATTGAAGCTGATCGTATGTTCTCATGCTTGATGGGTGATGATGTAGAACCGCGTCGTGCCTTCATTGAAGAAAATGCGTTAAATGCAGATATTGATGCTTAATTAGTTTAGGCATCAATACCCAACAAAAGAGCTTATCTTCTACCGTGTTGTAAAAGATAAGCTCTCCATCCTGCAACTAACAAGGGCAGCAGGGTGATGATCAAAAAAATAACATCTGCAATACCATCCATCAGCAGCATGCCAACAATTCCTAAAATACTGCATAAAGCCAACAGCCATACGATACTTAACTTATTCCACAGTTGCATTGTTGATTCCTTTTAAGCCTTTTTGTTGGCGTTTTGCCCACCATAACCATGCGCCATTTAAAGTGATAAATAAGGTGAGTAAGGTACATAGACTCCATAAGATCTTTAGGGGCATACCACCGTAATTGCCAAAATGCAGCGGTTGTGACAGTAAAATGGCTTTCAGATAGGTGGGTAATTCTTCAACCGTATCGACTCGTCCTGTTTCTGCATTGACCAAGGCGACTTTTAGCATCTTCTCTTTTAAGCCCTCATTGCCTTGCAGTAACACCATATAGTGACCTTGGGTGGCGTATTCTGTTTTTGGGTAGAACACACTGGTAGGGTGCCAATCTGTTTGACCTTTCTGAGCGGCCGCATAGACCTGATCAATGCTTAAATTTGGATGAATCACACGGGCATGCTGATATTTGTCTTGCAGGGCTTTCAGTTCAGTCATTTGCCAAACTCCAATCGCAACCGTACCAAAACCCAGTAGAAATCCAGTTAAGGTCACTACCAAGGCCCAACCGAGGATTGCAGAGCCAATTAAATTATGTAGGTCGAGCTGTAATAGTCGCTGACCCTTTCTAAAACGAAGAATGCCCAAAAAGAATTTTTTCACATAAGGCGCATAGACCACCAAGCCAGAAACCAAAGATAAGAACACTAACAAAGCAATCAGTGCCCCGATCAATTGTCCAATAAAACCTAGAAACCAGTTGGCATGCAGTTCCAGTAAGAAGCCAGTCAAAGTATCTCGTTCATTTGGTCGATCAATTAGCGTTGCAGAACCAATATCTGCAAACAGCCAACGTGCTTGTTCAAAGCTTTGTTCAGGTTTCGCCATCCCGATAAGGAGTACACCAGGATGATGCTCAGGGTCATAGCCTGTACTGATAATCTGCTCGGTAGGGTAGGTTCTCTGTGCGGTCGCGATTGAGTCGGTTAGCGGTCGTTGCTGTTGTAAAGAAGAATGTAGAGCCGTAGGCTCGACCCCAAGTGCATGATCAATCTCTTCATGGAAAATCAGAATGACCCCAGTGATGGATAAAATCGCAAAGGGCACCACAATCACCAAACTGACCCAGCGATGAATCCATAGGTTAATGCGAAACCAGCGCGAGTTGGTTTTTTTAATGGCAGTTGCTGTTTGCTTCATAACTGATTTTCCAATGAGGCTGAGAACATTGGCTTCCTTAAGATTTGTGTTTTTATGAAGTGATTTTATTTTTATTGATAATTATTTTCATTATTATTTACTATTGTTTTTTACGTTCCACGTGAAACCTTAGACTGAATAAAATGATTAAAAAAAGGTAGTCGATGAAATCGCCTACCTATCAATGATCTATTTAAGCTTGAAATGAATGAATAATCAGATTGCTGTCAGCAAAAGAGCTTGTTAATTTTCGACAAAGTCACTCACTTGAATCAACGCATGACCAAACAAGTATCCAGCAGTGACGAGTACGCTGATCCACAGTAATGCACCCAAGATGTTATAAATAACGAAATGGCTATAATTCATGTTGCTTGAACCTGCTGCTAAGGGCGCAAATGAACGGGCAAACGGAATAAAACGAGCCAATAGGATGGTTTTCCCCCCGTGCTTTAAGAAAAACACATTGGTTTTTTGCAAATATTCTTGCTTAATAAAGCGTGATTTAACATTGAAAATACGATCGCCAAAATGACGGCCTATATGGTAATTCACCATATAGCCCAGTGCTGCTGCAAAGAACAGTAAGCTGATCATATAACCAAGATGCATGATTTCAACCACAGAGCATAATGCACCAACAGTGAGTAACAGACTGTCTCCGGGTAGGAAGAACATAAAAACAAAAGCGGTTTCTGAAAAAATAATCAGAAAAAGGATAAAATAAATCCATAAGCCATATTCTTGAACCAAGACCGGTAGAATATGTTCAAAATTAAAAATAAAATCTAAAGAATTCATTCAGTTTGTATGATCCAAAATAGAGTACTCACCAAATTAAAGTACAAAAAATGTGAAATGAATTTAACCCTCAGGATTCATTCGTCACTTATAAATTTACAACAGTGGCAGCTGAGTATATCGAGCCTGAGCCTAAAGCTCAATTTTCTCAGAAAATTCCAATTTTTACCTTATCTTAAATTCTCGACAAATTCATGACATTTTTCATGCTATTCATAGTGTTTTTAAGTATCCAAAGCATCTTTTAAGGCCATAAATGGGATGCTTCTGTTTAAATAAATGACCTTAAACATTGTGATTCATACACACTCAAACAGAGCTGTGTATGAATCAGCTGGCAGCTTAATCTGCAAAAGAGCTTTCCAGCTCTTCAAGTTCCATCATCAACTCTAAAAGCTGTTCTTCATGCTGTTCTAATTTCACTTTCAGCTCATTTTGCTCATTCATTAGCTTGATCAAATCATTTTTGCGGTCGGCCTCATACAAGGCACTATCTGCTAAAGCATGTTCAATTTCAGCTAAGCGTGGCTGAACCTTTTCAATTTGAGCTTCGACTTTTTCGATATTTTTACGAATTGGACGCGTCATTTCACGGCGACGAGCTGCTTCTTTACGTTGCGCTTCCTTATCTACTTTTGCGACAGGGGCTTGGCTGGTTGTACTTTGCTGTTGTGATGCATTTTGTGCATTGATCTGTTCTTGGCGCGCTTCACGTAACCATTTGGCGTAGTCTTGTAGATCACCTGCAAATTCTGTGCATTGACCTGCATGCACTAATAACAAGTCATCACAGACACTGGCAATCAATTGGCGTTCATGTGAAACCAGCACCACCGCACCATCAAAGTCCTGTAGTGCCATGGTCAGTGCCAGACGCATATCCAAGTCTAAATGGTTGGTTGGTTCGTCCAGAATCAAGACATTGGGACGTTGCCATACGATCAGTGCTAGCGCCAGACGTGCACGTTCACCACCAGAGAAGCTCTCACATGGCGTATCCATACGTTCGCCACTAAAGCCAAAACTGCCTAAAAAGGCACGTAAAGCAGCTTCACTGATGTGCTTGTCGGCAATACGTGCCAATTGCAGCATTGGGCTGGCATGGGCATCCAAGGCATCCATTTGATGCTGAGCAAAGTACCCAATATTGAGTAGTTCAGAGGCTTTATGTTCACCCGCCAGTAGTGGCAGATCTCCGACAAGAGTCTTGATTAAGGTTGATTTACCTGCACCATTCATCCCGAGTAAACCAATACGTGAACTTGGGGTGATTTGCAGACGAATTTTTTCAGCAATGATTTTATCGCCGTAACCAATTGTAGCCGCATCCAAGCTCAGTAGAGGTGAACTCATTTTGGTTGGTTCACGGAAGCTGAAGGTAAATGGGGTATCAACATGTGCTGGTGCCAGTTGTTGCATACGCTCAAGCTGTTTAATTCGGCTTTGTGCCTGGCGGGCTTTGGTAGCCTTGGCTTTAAAGCGGTCAATAAACTTTTGTAGATGCGCACGCGTTTCTTGCTGCTTCTCAAAGGCTTGTTGTTGCTGGGCTAAGCGTTCGCTACGGGTGGTTTCAAAGGTGGAATAATTACCGGTATACAAGGTCAGTTCTTGATTTTCAATATGTAGAATATGATCGGTAATCGCATCCAAGAAATCTCGGTCATGTGAAATCAGGACCAATGTACCTTCATAAGCTTTGAGCCAGTCTTCTAACCACAAGATCGCATCCAAGTCCAAATGGTTAGTCGGTTCATCCAGTAATAGCAGGTCTGAACGGCTCATAAGGGTGCGCGCCAAGTTCAAACGCATGCGCCACCCGCCCGAGAAGCTGGCGACATTTAATTTTAATTGATGATCGAGAAAACCTAGACCTGCCATCAATTGTGCTGCTTTGGCAGGCGCTGCATAACCATGGATCTCATCAAAACGGCCATGCAGTCGAGCTAAATCATCATTACTGAGTTGATCTGGATGCGCTAATTTTTCTTGAATGTCCCAATATTCTTCATCACCAGACAAAACAAAATCAATTGCTGGCATTTCCAAGGCTTTAATTTCTTGCGCCATATGCGCCACAGTCCAGACCGCGGGGCGGGTTAGATTGCCCTCATCTGCAACCAAGTCTCCTAAGAATGCAGCGAATAGAGTCGATTTACCTGCACCATTCACGCCTGTAAGACCAATTTTCCAGCCCGGATGAAGCTGCATTGAAGCTTTTTGGAATAAAACTCGCCCACCACGGCGTAATGAAACTTGGTCAAATTGGATCATGAGCATGCAAAATAGCGAATAGATAGCTGCATTTTAAGGTGATCGCCCATGAATGCAAATTTTTATATTTAAGATCAAGTTGTTCGAATTGAGCTGATCAATCAATGATAAAGCAGAGTAAAAGCTCTATTTTTGTGACGCGAATCAGATTATTATTTAAATTATATGAAAAATAAGCAACAAGATTAAAAGTAGCAGCATAGGATTTAAGGATGAACAAGGGAATTCTTGCATTGGGGGCAATGCTGGTGTTGGGGACCTATACAGAAACACATGCAGAGACCAAAATTTGTGTTTTTGATTTGTTGGGGAAATCAGGAGAAGCCTATAAGGCCATGGAAGAGTGGGCCTTGGCTGCTAAAGCATGGCGTGGTGATACCTTTCTGATCAGCTATCAGAATGAAGCGCTGGCAGAAAATGACTTTGAACAAGGCAAATGCGATGGAGTCTATATGACTTCGATGCGTGCGCGCCGTTATAACAAATTTGCAGGTTCGATTGATGCCATTGGGGCGGTACCAAGCTATGCGATTGCACAGAAAGCGATTAGCTTTGCTTTGGACAAGCGTAATCAACGCCGTTTGCTCAGCACCGTTGATAATGAAAACTATGAAGTTGCTGGGATTTCGCAAATTGGTTTGGCCTATATTTTTGTTAAAGACAAGAAGATGAATACCATTGAGCAAATCAAAGGGAAAAAATTTGCAGTACTTGGCTATGACGAAGCACAAAAGATCGTGGTGAAAAGCCTAGGTGGACAAGCCGTACTTGCGGATATCTCTGATATCGCCAAAAAGTTTAATACTGGTCAGGCCGATATTATGGCGGCACCTGCTTATGCCTATAAGCCTTTAGAATTATCAAAGGGGTTGGGAAATGAGGGCGCGATTATTACGTTCCCTGCCGTGAATATGACCATGGACTTGATCATCCGTCCTGAAAAATTCTCCAGTAATTTTGGTCAAAACTCTCGCGCATGGTTTCTGAGCCGTCTGAATACAAATTTCGCACTGATCCAGCGTCTTGAATCAGAATTGCCAGCCAAATACAAAATCAACCTCAGTAACGAGGATAAAACCCGTTATCAGCAAATCTTGCGTGAGGCACGTATGGGATTGACCAAGCGTGGTATTTACGATGCCAGCATGATGAGTGTACTGAAACGCGCGCGTTGTACGGTAGACCGAACCAATTTTGAATGTAGCTTGGGCGGTGAGTAAATCGGGATTACAGGGCATGTTTTCTCGTTGACTCGTGCCTAGCCATCTCGGGATTTGATTCTGTGATGCAGATGGGGAAAACAGATGAAAACCCGACATATGTATATAAAAGCGCTATTCTTTTGGTCAAAATCTGACTATATTGAATAAGCGCTGATGGAAAATTGTGCAAAAATAGCAAAGTAAGGGAAAACAAGATGAAAAAAGGACTTTGGGCATTGAGTGCTACAGCTCTATTTGTCATGAGCACTCCTGTACAGGCAAAACAACAAATTTGTGTTTTTGATTTATTGGGTAAGGCTGGGGAGTCTTATAAACTGATTGAGGAATGGAAGCTGGCTTCTAAAACATGGCAGGGCGATGTTGAACTAATTCCTTATCAAGACGAAGAAAAAGCGGAAAAAGATTTTGATGCAGGCAAGTGTGATGGGGTCTATATGACTTCGATGCGTGCCCGTAAATATAATAAATTTGCAGGTTCAGTCGATGCTGTTGGGGCTGTGACCAGCAACGCCATTGCGCAAAAGGCGATTACCTATGTACTGGATAAACGTAATCAGCATCGTTTAACGGCAACGATGAACGGTGAGAAATTTGAAGTTGCGGGTATTATTCAAGTTGGATTGGCTTATATCTTCGTTCGAGATAAAAAAATAGATACCATTGAAAAAGCCAAAGGCAAAAAGTTCGCTTATTTACATTACGATCAAGCGCAGAAGGCCATTGTTGAAAGTATCGATCTGGTTGCTGTGCCATCGGATATTTCTGATTTTGTGAAAAAATTTAATAGCGGACAGGTGGATGTGATTGCAGCACCTGCTTATGCGTATAAGCCTTTAGAAATCAGTAAAGGCTTGGTCAATGGTGCATTGTTTAATTTCCCTGTGGTGAATATTACCGGTGACCTGATTATTCGTCCTGCGCAATTCCCAAGTGGTTTTGGAACCCAGTCTAGACAATGGTTCGTGAATAAACTGCCGAGTAACTTTGCCATGGTGCAGCGTTTAGAAGCGGGAATGAATGCCAAAAAGATTACTTTGACCAATGAAGATAAAACCCGTTATCAAAAAATGTTACGGGATGGACGCATGAATTTAACCAAGCAAGGCGTATATGATGCGAGTATGATGAATGTGTTGAAGCGTGCCCGTTGTACGGTTGAACGGACCAACTTTGAGTGTACTTTGAGTGGTGAATAAAAAAGGAGAATAACTGAATAGATCTAAATCTATACATAAAATTAGGTATATATAACAAAATTGCCTATGAAAATAATAGAAATAGATAAAAGAGGGTAAAAAGTAAACAATCTAGTCATAAAAATAGAGTATAAGCTCTATTTTTTTTCAAGAAACATGATTAATATTTGCTTCGAACAAGGAGACAAACATAAAGTTTGTGAAAGGATGAAAAATATGAAAAAAATTGCACTTGCTCTTGCAGCAACTTCGATCTTTGGTGTGTCTGCTTCTACTCAAGCAGCAATAGATGTATGTGTATTCGACTTATTAGGAAAGTCAGGTGAATCATACAAAATGATGCAAGACTGGGCACTCGCAGCGAAAGGCTGGGGCGCTGATGTCAACTTACTTGCAATCACGGATGAACAGGTTGCAGACAATAACTTTAAAGCGGGCAAATGTGCTGCTGTTGCGATGACAGCAATGCGTGCTCGTCCATATAACAAATTTGCAGGTTCAGTCGATTCATTGGGCGGTGCACCGAGCAATGAAGTTGCACAACGTGCGATTACTTATGTATTGGATGCACGTAATGCAGCCAAAATGACCACCAATTTAGGTGGTAACAAGTATGAAATCGGTGGTATTGCACCATTAGGCGCTGCTTACATTTTCGTACGTGACAAGAGCATTAACTCAATTGAAAAAGCAGCGGGTAAAAAATTCGCGGTATTGGGTTATGACGATGCACAAAAAATCATGGTTCAACGTGTAGGCGCGCAAGCGGTACTTTCTGATATTTCTAACTTTGCTGCTAAATTTAATAACGGCCAAGTCGATATGGTCGGTGCACCTGCTTATGCTTACAAACCATTAGAATTAAGCAAAGGCTTAGGTTCAAATGGTGCAATGTTTAACTTCCCAGTACTACAAGTGACTGCGGATCTTGTTCTTCGTCCAGAGAAATTCCCTGCTGGCTTTGGTCAAAAATCTCGTGATTACTTTGTGAAGCAACTTCCAAAAGCATTCGCTATGATCAAACGTTATGAAGCTGAAATTCCGGCCAAATACAAAATGAACTTGAGTGCCGAAGACAACTTGAAATATCAAAAATTATTACGTGATGGTCGTATGGATCTGACTAAACGTGGTATTTACGATGCAAGCATGATGTCTGTATTGAAGAAAGCACGTTGTTCAGTCGACAAAGCAAACTTTGAATGTGCATTACCGGGTGAATAATCCTGAATCGCCATAATCAAGACTTAAAGCCTAGATTTATCTAGGCTTTTTGTTTTTTTGCAGATGTCATTTAAGCCATTGTGTTGATTGGCAAAGCTGGTAATTATATTAAAATATAAAAACCAAATCGAATCTGGAAGATTTAAAAGATGTTTCAATCAGGATGATTAAACATGACTGTATTAAAACATTGATTCATTGGTAAACCCTATTTAAAGCTATACCGCCAGTCTTTTGATGTTGGATGGGATGCAACAACAGTCAGCATAGATGCAAAGGAAAAATAAAATGCAATGGTTTAAAACTTTATTACTTGCGACTGGGATCGCCGCGGTATCTGCAGGCACTCAGGCAAAACAAACAATTTGTGTATTTGATATCGTGGGCAAAAGTGGCGATGTTTATGCATTAATGAAGGATTATCAACTTGCTGCAAAAACTTGGGGCGCTGATATTGAGCTTAAAGTTGGAACCAATGAAGCGGTCATTGCAGAAGACTTTAAAGCAGGAAAATGTGATGGCGTGAGTATCACAGGAATGCGTGGTCGTCAGTTTAACCAATTTACGGGTTCATTAGATGCAATCGGGGCGATTACCGACCTTAAATTGGCCGTTAAAGTGATGCAGGGTTTAGCCAGCCCAACCTTTGCCAAAGCGATGGTGAATGGAAAATATGAGGTGGTTGGTGTTATTCCTGTGGGTGATGCCTATTTATTGGTGAATGATCGTAATATCAATACAGTTGCCAAGGCGGCAGGTAAGAAAATCGCCGTTTTAGATTATGACGAAGCCCAAAAAATTATGGCTTCGCAAGTCGGTGCACAAGCGGTCAGTTCGGATATCACCAACTTTGGTGCGAAGTTTAACAATGGTCAGGTGGATATTATTGGTGCACCAGCCGCTGCCTTTAAACCTTTAGAACTGTATAAGGGCTTGGGAACCAAAGGTGCGATTGTGAATTACCCAATTTTACAAGTAACTGGTAATTTAATCATTCATCCGGATAAATTCCCTGCCGGTTTTGGTCAAAAGTCAAGAGAATGGGTGAAAGCACAATTGCCGCGTGCATTTACCATTCTTGGAAAAATGAAAGCAGACATTCCACAAAAATATTGGATGGAAGTTCCTGCTTCTGACAAACCGGGCTATCAAAAATTAATGCGTGAAGCGCGTATTAATCTGACCGCTAAAGGAATTTATGACAAGCGCATGATGAAATTGTTATGGCAATTCCGTTGCCGTGAAGATGCCAAAAACTTTGAATGCGGTTTACAGGATGAGAACTACAAATAATCGTATAAAAAGTCTTTAACAGCACTTTAAACTTCAAATACAGACCCGATATTGAATATGCTATACTGAATATCGGGTCTTTTATTTATTAAAGACGAAGTGAAGTCGAGGAAAGTCCATCATGAACGCCCAAGCTCTAGAATTGTCAGATAATGCTGCCAAAAAAGTTCGCCAACTACGCGAAAGTGAAGGCAATAACGACCTTATGTTACGTGTTTATGTAACGGGTGGTGGTTGTTCAGGATTCTCTTATGGCTTTAATTTCGCTGAAAGTGTCAATGAAGATGATGCTGAGTTCATGAATGGTGATGTAAAAATGTTGGTGGATTCTTTGAGCTACCAGTATTTGATCGGCTCAGTTGTTGATTATCTTGAAGGACTTGAAGGTTCACGCTTTGTCATTCAGAACCCGAATGCGACCACAACTTGTGGCTGTGGTTCATCATTCTCAATCTAACAGATTCTAGATATAAAAAAAGCTTCTCCGATTGAGAAGCTTTTTTGTTTTATACCGTGGTTATTGTTCCGAGGATACGATCACCTGCTGCACCCGTCACTGCAGGTAAATTGCCACTCAATTGTTGTACGAAGCGCATAGCCAACCATGCAAAAGCAGTTGCCTCTACCCAAGTTGGTGCTAGACCCAGCGCATCCGTGGTTTGCACTGACCAATTATGTTTACGTAGGCGCCAACGGAGTTGTTCAAGTAAATGTGAGTTATAGGCACCGCCACCACAGACATAGATTTCACCTGTCGGCATCCATTCCTTGCTACGATAAATTGCTTTTTTAATCGCACGTGTGGTGAGTTTCATTAAGGTCGCTTGAACATTCTCTGGCGTATCTTCCAGTTCATCATATTCCAGATCATTGCGCCAATCGCTGAGCTGCTCATCCAACCATTCTAAATTAAAGTCTTCGCGACCTGTGCTCTTCGGTGGTTCTTTGGCAAAAAATTCATGATTCTGTAGACGATCCAATAAAGAACGAATTGGATTGCCATATGCCGCCCAGTCGCCATTTTCATCATAAGGATGTCCAGTATGGCGATGACACCACGCATCCATCAAGATATTGGCAGGACCGGTATCAAAACCATATACGCCGTTTAAATCATTTGCAGGCAACATGCTGACGTTTGCAATACCGCCTAAATTTAAAATGACACGGTGGATACTGTCATGAAGGAATAACGCTTGATGGAAGGCGGGTACCAAAGGTGCACCTTGGCCACCTGCTGCCATATCACGACGACGGAAATCAGATACTACAGGCAGTTGCGTGATTTCGGTAATGATATTGGGGTCACCAATTTGTAAGGTAAAACCATGCTCAGGACGATGGCGAATGGTTTGCCCATGTGAACCGATGGCTTTAATTTGAGTGCGATCTAAATTATTCTTTTCAATCAGTTCATTAATGCCATGCCCAATCATTTGCGCTAAAGCAACATCAGCTTTACCCATACGATCAATTTCATTGTCATCAGGCAGTGTCAATGCCATCAACTCATCGCGTAATTCAAGTTCAAAAGGCACAGTCAGCGTGGCATGCAGTGTTAAAGGGTCGAATGAAGTTGCAACAATATCAACACCATCCATGCTCGTGCCTGTCATTACACCAATATAGATCGCGCTCATATACAACTTATCCTGCAAGATGCTGAAAAAATGTTAGTATATCGCACAAATTGAATAACTGATGTGTTTAGGTTTTGTGATGTCAAATTTCTTGCCAGCCGAAGAACAGCTTGCTCTCATTCAACGAGGCACGCACGAGATTATCTCTGAAGAAGATTTACTGAAAAAACTGAAAGAGAATCGTCCACTCCGTGTAAAAGCAGGCTTTGACCCAACGGCTCCAGATTTACACTTAGGACATACGGTTCTAATTAATAAATTAAAAACCTTCCAAGATTTGGGACATGAAGTTACCTTCTTGATTGGTGACTATACGGCCATGATTGGTGACCCGTCTGGGAAAAGCGCAACACGTCCGCCGTTGTCACAAGAGCAAGTAATTGCCAATGCAAAGACCTATCAAGAACAAGTTTTTAAAATCTTAGATCCGAATAAAACCAAAGTCCGTTTTAACTCGGAATGGTTTAATCAAAAATCTGCGGCTGATCTGATTCAATTGGCGAGCCAGCAAACCGTATCACGTATGTTAGAACGTGATGACTTTACTAAGCGCTATAACAACCATCAACCGATTGCAATTCATGAGTTCTTGTATCCATTGGTACAAGGCTATGACTCGATTGCACTTGAGGCAGATGTCGAGTTAGGTGGTACAGACCAGACCTTTAACTTGTTAATGGGTCGTACCCTACAAGGTCGTTACGGTCAAGAATCACAAGTCTGCATCACTGTGCCGATTCTTGAAGGTCTAGATGGCGTCAATAAGATGTCTAAATCTTTAGGCAACTATATTGGTGTATTTGACACTCCCGGTGCGATGTACCAAAAAATCTTGTCGATGCCAGATAGCTTGATTGAACGTTATTTTGATTTACTGAGCTTTAAGTCACTTGATGAAATCAAAGTATTGCTTGATGAAATGGCAGCGGGTCGTAACCCACAGGAAATCAAACGTATCTTGGCGCTTGAGTTGGTTGAACGTTTCCATGATGCAGAAGCAGCTGAAAATGCACATAAGAGTGCAGGTAACCGTGTAACTGAAGGCGAAGTACCAGAAGATACCCCAGAAGTGACCATTTCTCGTGGCGAATTTGGTGGTGAGTTATTTATTGCAACCATTCTTCGTGTTGCAGGCTTGAATCCGAATGCAGCAGCAGCGAAAGACGCCGTGGGTCGTGGTGCAGTAAAAGTTGACTGGAATGTGGTTGATATGAGCTATTCTGTAAAAGAGAATGTCACTTTAATCATTCAATCAGGTAAAAAAGCCATTGCACGAGTGACTTTCACTGACTAAATCGAAATGAAAATAATAAAAAGCAGGCCATGAGCCTGCTTTTTATACGTAAATAGCTGATAAAAACAACGAAAACACTGATTTTGTAGAAAAAAGAAACATGCAAAAGAAAATAATA